>JAEZID010000551.1 GCA_023416195.1 Pseudomonadota bacterium
GTCGCGTTTCCGGCGTTCCGTTCGAACGGGTTAGCCGCGCGACGCGCCTCGGCGGGGCCCCTCAATCGGATGTGTTAGTAAGCATTTCCGTCTGACCGGCCGGCTTCCCGTCATGCATCATCGGGGCAGCGGCAATGATCGTGGTTGTCGCTGCGCAAATTGTTTTAGGAGATGTGCATGCCGAGCCCTCGTGACGTCCTGGCACTGATCGAGAGAATACGGTGTATTTCAAGCGAGGAAGAACGCCAGCATTTGCTGTCGTCTTTGGGCGCTGTGGAACGGCCGACCATTCTGTCGTTCGTCAACGCACACAGCGTCAATCTGTGCGCGACCTCCGCTCCGGCGCTGGCCGCGTTCCGGGCTTCCGACGTGATCCTACGCGACGGGATCGCGTTGCAGCTCTCCCTGCCCTGGCTTGGCCAGCCGGCGGGCCTCAACATGAACGGTACCGATTTCATCCCGCTGCTGCTGCGCACGCTGCCGGCACGCCGGGTGGCGATCTACGGCACGGCCACGTCCTGGCTGGAACGCTGCCGCACCCACCTGGAAGACTGCACACCGCACGCGTACGTGGACCTGCAGCACGGCTTTCATCCCAACGGCCATTACATCGAGTGCGCCCGGCAGCATCGCCCAGACGTCATCCTGCTCGCCATGGGCATGCCCCGACAGGAGGAGGTCGCGGTCGAACTGAAGCGCGCGCTCGACCACAAGGTTTTGATCGTCAACGGCGGGGCCATCGTCGATTTCCTGGCCGGGAGATTCGCGCGGGCTCCGACGCTGGTCCAACGCCTTGGCTTCGAATGGGCGTTCCGGCTCGCCCAGGAGCCGCGCCGGCTGTTCCGCCGCTATTGCGTCGGGGCCTTCGGCTTCGCCCACAACGTCCTGCTTCTGCGCCGTGCCGCCGCCACGCGTTCGTCCCGCGCTCCAGCACCAGCGCCCATGCATAAGGAGCTTTGAGAAGTGGAAAACCTTCCCCAGATCAACCGCGGTGGGCCACCGGCTCCGGCGTGGCCCACCGGCATCCCTGGCCCCGGCCTGTCGTCGCGAGGCGAGTTCGAAGGGCAAACCCCGGCCGCGGGGCCGGATTTCCGGTTCATCCTGCGCGTGCTGGGCAGCCACAAGTGGCTGATCGCCTTCATCGTGGTGACCCTGACCGGGCTGTCGGCGCTGGGCGTGTCGATGCTGAAGGACCAGTACACGTCCGAAGCTCTTCTGCTGGTCGATAACCGCCAGGTGCGCATCGTGCGCGAGGCCGAACAGGTGGTCGGCGCCATGCCGGCCGAGGACGCGGCCATCCTCAGCGAGATCGAGATCCTGAAGTCGGCCCATGTGCTGAACCGGGTGATCGAGGATCTGAACCTGGGCACCCACCCCGAGTTCAACCCGCCGGCCCAGGAGGACGAGACCCTGCCGCTGATCGAGCGCGCGGTGGCCCAGGGCCGCGACCTC
Source organism: Pseudomonadota bacterium (assembly GCA_023416195.1). GTDB lineage: Bacteria > Pseudomonadota > Alphaproteobacteria > Azospirillales > Azospirillaceae > Azospirillum. The sequence goes on from JAEZID010000551.1 coordinate 1,453, forward strand.
GCCGGCCGCGCCTGGGGCGACGAGCTGCCGGGTCCGATCGCCTGGCTGCTGAGCCACGGCGACGGCGTCGCCAGGGACATCCGGGCGCGCGAGGCGCACGCCGCTCTCGGCAACGACCAGATCATGGCGCGCATCCACCGCAAGCTGGACGTCACCATCGTCGGCCGGTCGCGCGTGATCCAGGTGCGTTTCAGCGCCAAGGAGCCGCAGCTGGCCCGCGACGTGGTGGACGGCATCGTCCGCCACTACATGGAAACCCGCCAGAAGATGGACCGCGACCTGTCCACCGGCGCCATTTCCTGGTTGCAGGACCGCATCAACACCCTGCGCCAGGAAGTGGCCGAGGCCGACGGCAAGGCCGAGGCGGCCCGCATGAAGGCCGGCCTGATCAAGGGCGGCACCGGCCCGATGGCCATGCACGAGCTTGAGTCGACCCGCATGCGTCTGGCCGAGGCCTCGGCCATCCGCGCCCGCAGCGTCGCCCAGGCGGACGCGCTGGAGCGCAACCTGCGCGCCGGCAACTGGAACGCCATCGGCGGCAGCATCGCCTCCCCGGTCGTCGCCCAGCTGCGCGCCACCGTCGCGGCGATCTCCACCGAAATGGCCCAGCTGTCGCGCCAGTACGGCCCCAAGCACCCGCGCATCGTCGAGCTTCAGGCCCGCCTGAACGAGGCCAACTCCTCGCTCCAGCAGGAAATCCGCCGCGAGATCAACGGCGTCCGCGAGGCCGCCCAGGTCGCCGTGGAGCAGGAGAACGCCCTCAAGAGCATGATTGCGAAGATGGAAGGCAGCTACGCGACCATGCAGGAGGACGCGATCCCGCTGCGCACGCTGGAGTCCGAGGCGCAGGCCAAGCGCCAGCTGCTCGACAACCTGCTGGCCCGCCTGGAGGAGGTCGAGGCGCAGAAGGACACCCGCGCCTTCCCGGCCGCCGTCAAGCTGGTGTCGGCCCCGCAGGTGCCGCACGAGCCGTCGGGTCCGTTCCGCATCCTGCTGCTGCTGGCCGGCTTCGTCGCCTCCGTCGCCCTGTCGATCTTCACCGTGTTCGGCCTGGAGCTTCTGCAACGCCACATCCACACCCCGGACGCCGTCCGCCGCATCCTGGGCGTGGGCGTGGTCCACATCGTGCCGCACCACAGCGACCGCGGCGCCAAGGGCCGGCTGTACCGGATCTTCCAGCGCCATCCCTTCTCCCTGTTCAGCGAGTCGCTGCGCGCCCTGTTCCGCAACCATCTGTCCGACCTCGGCCCGGTCGGCTCCATCGCGGTGACCTCGGCCCGGCCGCAGGACGGCAAGACCTCGCTCAGCCTCGCCGTGGCGCAGGTGGCGAGTCAGGCCGGCCGGCGCGTGGTGATCGTGGACACCGACTTCCGCCGCTCGCGCATCGACGGCCTGTTCGAGCTGTCGGCCAAGAAGGGCCTGTCGGACTGGATCGCCGGCGAGGCGTCGCTGGACGAGATCGTCCACGTCTCCGACGAGGTTCCGTTCGCCATGGTTCCGGCCGGCCGCCTGAACGCCATGACGCTGGACCGCTTCAACGTGGACAGCCTCGTCCACCTGATGGCCGGCCTGTCGCCGCAGTTCGATCTGGTGGTGTTCGACACCGCCCCGGCGCTGGCCGTGTCGGACGCCCGCATCGTCTGCGGCGCCGCCTCCAAGGTTCTGTTCGTCACCCGCTGGGGCCACACCACGGCCAGCGATCTTCAGGCGGTGGCGGATCTCGGCCCGATCGACCACGACAAGTTCGTGTGCGTGATGACCGACGTGAACCTGAAGAAGGCCGCCTCGAAGGGCTACCAGGGTCCGTACAACAGCTACGTCGCGACCCGGAAGTACTACGGCAACCCGACCACCATGCGGGTCGCGCCGTAAGCCTCCCTCTCCTTGCACCCCCTCTCCCCACCGGGGGAGAGGGGCTTTTTTTTCACAGCACGAGGCCCGACATCATGGTCCCGCCCTCGCCCGATACCCGAAAGCCGCACCTATTCGACCGCATCGCCCTGAGCCGCCGCGACGCCCTGCGCGCCGCCGTCGGGGCGGCGGTGCTGGCGAGCTGCAACGCCGCCACCGACCCGGCGGTCGCCGCCGCCCAAGCCATTACATCCCCGGGCGCCTCCCCGAGCACGGCGCCGAACGTGACGCTGCGCGACGCCTGCCGGGCCGCCGGGGTGCGCCACGGCGCCGCCCGCGACCATTACATCGACCCGGAAGACCCGATGCTCGACACGCTGATGGCGCGGGAATGCGACGTGGTCACGCCGGAGAACGGCGGCAAATGGGCGGTCTTCCAGCCGCAGGACGGCCGGTTCGACTGGCGCCGCTTCGACGCCGGCGTGGAGCTTGCCCGCAGCATCGGCGCCCAGCCCAACTGGCACTGCGCCCTGTGGCAGCACATGGGCATGCCCGACTACATGAAGCTGCCGGTCGATGTGATGCCGGAGCTGGGCATCGGCGAGAACCGCTACTTCTCCGCCGAGGGCACGCTCTCCCCGGAGAATCATTGGGAACGCTTCACCGGCATGGTCGCCGCCGTGAAGCGGCGCTACGGCGACATCTTCTACCGCATCGACGTCGCCAACGAGGTCTTCTTCTGGGAAACCGGCTACAGCCACCCGCATGAGCAAGACCGCCACGGCTTCCGCAAGGGCATGTGGTGGGTGGCGGCCGGCGGCGCCGAGAAGGGGCCGGAATGGCTCGATCCCTTCTTCCACCACATCCGGCGGGAGTTCCCCTCGGCCAAGCTGGTCATCAACGACTTCGGCATCGAGCTGGCGGAGGGCTGGCAGCAGCGCAAGCGCGACTACCTGCTGACCTGGCTGACCGACGCGGTGGCGCGCGGCGTGCCGGTGGACGGGGTCGGCCTGCAAAGCCACCTGATGGCCGGCAAGCCCTACGACCGCGACGGCATGCGCCGCTTCTACCGCGCCGTGGACCGGCTGGGCCTGCCGATCCACATCACCGAGTTCGACGTGGACGAAACCCACCTGCCCCGCGCCTGGTCCCGCACGGAGAAGGACCGCAGCATGGCGTGGCTGGCCGGGCGGTATGTGGCCGACGCCATGGCCAACGCCCGGCTGGCCGAGCTGTGCTGGTGGCACCTGCGCTCCGACCTGAACTACATCGCGCGGGAGAAGCCAGAGTTGCAGCCGCAGCCGTCGCCCTACGACGCCGCCTCGCGCCCTTTGCCGATGTACGAGGCGACCGTGCAGGCCCTGCGCGGGCGGACGCGGGCGGGTTGACGCGCATCCCCTCTCCCGCCGGAAGCGGGAGAGGGTTACCCCCACCCCGACGCCTACTCCGATCGAACCGGTCATACCCGCCATTCGCACCGCCTACGAACGATTTCCGGCTCCCTAAATTCAGGGCTGGTCATGTCGCTTTTTCCCCATGAGGTCGGTCATGGAACGCCTGAACGCCCAGGAACTGGTTGCCCGCTACAAGCGGAAATTCGGCCTCGCGCCGAGCTATCCCCTCAGCGAGAGCATGGTTCTCCAGCACTGGGATCTGGAACGCCGGCTGGCGCGCGAACTGCTCGACTCCCGCCGGGAGGAGCGCTGGTCGGTGTTCGAACGCTGCTACACCGCGCTTTACTCGGCCTGCCCCTGGCTGAACGACGCGGTGGACACCTCGGTCCAGGACGACCAGCTGGACTTCGGCCATTTCCTGACGCTGCTGAAGGGCGCCACGGACGTGTACGAGGTCGGCTCCGGCAAGGCGCGGCTGCTGGGCTTCCTGGCGCGGCACGGCTACCGCTGCGTCGCCACCGAGGTCACCCGCGAGCGCGGCGAGCGCTGGATCGACGAGCGCACCAACGTCACCTGGCGCTGCTGCGACGGCGTCAACCTCGCGGCGTTCGAACCGAAGGAGCATTACGACGCGGTCGTCTCCACCCATGTCATCGAGCATTTCCACCCCGACGACGTGATCCCGCACATGGAGAACGTGCACGCCATCCTGAAGCCGGGCGGCCGCTACGTGCTGAGCATGCCGCACAAGCACGCCGGGCCGATGGACCTGTCGGAGGTCTTCGGGCTGGACGAGCCGATCTGCATGCACCTGCGCGAATACACCTGGGCGGAGACGGAGGCGGCGTTGCGCAAGGCCGGGTTCGAGCGGATGGAGGCCGTCTACATCGCCCCGCTGGCCGTGCGGCGGCGCCTGCCCATCCATTTCTCCGGGCGCGGCTATCTGGCCTATGTGAAGGCCGTGGAGGCTCTGCTGGGCGCGATGCCATTAACCATGAGGCGCAAACTCGGGAAGCTCGGACAGCTCTATCTGTTCCGTCCGGAGGTCTTCATGGTGGCCCACAAGGCCCGCTGAGAGTCCTCCCCCAATCCCCACCGTAAAGAAATCAAACACTTGTGGTCGCGAGAACCCACTGTGCCTGCAAAGTCGCAGTAAAGTGGGATTCTCGCGTCCCTTTCTTTTCACAGGAGATCGTGGCTTTCGGGCAGCATTTCCCTAAAATGCGAAATGTCTCGTTAACCATTCTGGACGAACCTCGGCTCCAGCGAAATACGGAAATGAGGTAACTTCCAATGGCAACGACCACCACGAGCCTCGTCGACACGACCTTCGTCGTCAACGCCTCGGGTCAGGCTGCCGGCGGGATCTGGCCGCAGTTCAAGCTGCGCCTGGATGGCGTCGATCTCGGCCAGGCCACGGTCAGCTCGACCACCGCCGGCCGATACACCTTCACCGCCAAGGTCGCCCCCGACCAGGCCCACAAGGTGCAGATCGTCTACACCAACGACGGGTACGTGAACGGTCAGGACCGTAACCTCATCGTCAACTCCCTGGAGATCAACGGCAAGTCCGTTGCTTCGACCAGCTCGCTCGTCACCTACGACAAGGGCGCACTGGACGGCAAGGACGTGGTCCCCGGCCAGGAAGGCATGTGGTGGGACGGCGCGCTCGACTTCGCGCTGCCGAAATCCTACTTCCCGGCCCCGGCCCCGACCAACCCGGCCGGCAACGCCCAGATCGTGATCAACGCGCAGGGCAACGCCGCCGGCGGCGTGAACGCGCACTTCAACCTGCTGATCGACGGCAAGAAGGTCGGCGAGGGCACCGTCGGCACCGCCGCCAAGGACTACGTCTTCACCGCCAACGTGACGGCCGACCAGGCGCACAAGGTGCAGGTCCAGTACGACAACGACGCGACCATCAACGGCCAGAGCCGCGACCTGATCGTCAACAAGATCACCATCAACGGCAAGGCGGTCGCCCCCGACGCCTCCATCGTCAGCTATGACAAGGGCGCGTTGGACGGCAAGGACGTGATCAAGGGCCAGTCCGGCATGTGGTGGGACGGCACCCTGGTCGTCGACGCCGACAAGTCCTTCTTCCCGGGCAGCGGCAACGACACGCCGACGAATCCCCCGCCGGTCCCGTCCAACCCGGCCGGCACCGCCCAGATCGTGATCAACGCGCAGGGCAACGCCGCCGGCGGCGTGAACGCGCACTTCAACCTGCTGATCGACGGCAAGAAGGTCGGCGAGGGCACCGTCGGCACCGCCGCCAAGGATTACGCCTTCACCGCCAACGTGACGGCCGACCAGGCGCACAAGGTGCAGGTCCAGTACGACAACGACGGGACCGTCAACGGGCAGGACCGCAACCTGATCGTCAACAAGATCACCATCAACGGCAAGGCCGTCGCCCCCGACGCCTCCATCGTCAGCTATGACAAGGGCGCGCTGGACGGCAAGGACGTGGTCAAGGGCCAGTCCGGCATGTGGTGGGACGGCACCCTGGTCGTGAACGCCGACAAGAGCTACTTCCCGGGCAGCGGCAACGACACGCCGACGAATCCCCCGCCGACCCCGACGCCGACCCAGCCGTCGATCACGGTCAACGACGTCTCGGTGACCGAGCCGACCGGCTCCTCGTCCGGCAGCACGGGCATCGCGCCGGGCTTCCTGTCGACGGACGGCGGCCAGATCATCGACAGCACCGGCAAGGCGGTGAAGCTGACCGGCGTCAACTGGTTCGGGGCCGAGGGCTACGCCTTCGCGCCGCAGGGGCTGTGGATGGACAGCTACCAGAACCAGATGG
>JAEZID010000584.1 GCA_023416195.1 Pseudomonadota bacterium
AGCTGGACCTGATCGATGCGATGGTCGCCGCCGGCGATGAGCGTGTATCCGACGAGCAGGTCGCGGCGATCGAGCGCAGTGCCTGCCCCACCTGTGGCTCGTGCTCGGGCATGTTCACCGCCAACTCCATGAACTGCCTGACCGAGGCGCTGGGCCTGTCGCTGCCCGGCAACGGCACCATCCTCGCGACCCACGCCGACCGCAAGGAGCTGTTCCTCGCCGCCGGCCGCATGGCGGTGGAGCTGTGCCGCCGCTGGTACCAGGAGGAGGACGCCACCGCCCTGCCGCGCGGCATCGCCACCTTCGAGGCGTTCGAGAACGCCATGACGCTGGACATCGCCATGGGCGGCTCGACCAACACGGTGCTGCACCTGCTGGCCGCCGCGCAGGAAGGCGGCGTCGATTTCACCATGGCCGACATCGACCGGCTGTCGCGCCGCGTCCCCAACGTCTGCAAGGTCGCCCCGGCCGTCGCCGACGTGCACATCGAGGACGTGCACCGCGCCGGCGGCATCTTCGGCATCCTGGGCGAGCTGGATCGCGGCGGCCTGCTGCACCGCGAGGTCGCGACCGTCCACGCCAAGACGCTGGGCGAGGCCATCGACCGCTGGGACGTGAAGCGCACCCAGGACGAGAGCGTCCACACCCTCTACAAGGCGGCGCCCGGCGGCATCCCGACCACCATCGCCTTCAGCCAGGAAAAGCGCTGGCCGGAACTGGACCTGGACCGCGAGAAGGGCGTCATCCGCTCGGTCGAGCACGCCTTCAGCAAGGACGGCGGCCTCGCCGTGCTGTTCGGCAACGTCGCCGAGAAGGGCTGCATCGTGAAGACGGCGGGCGTGGACGAGTCCATCCTGACCTTCGCCGGCCCGGCCCGCGTGTTCGAAAGCCAGGACGAGGCCGTCGAGGCCATCCTGGGCGACACGGTCAAGGCGGGCGACATCGTGATCGTCCGCTACGAAGGTCCGCGCGGCGGCCCCGGCATGCAGGAGATGCTGTACCCGACCAGCTATCTGAAGTCGAAGGGCCTCGGCAAGGTCTGCGCCCTGGTGACGGACGGCCGCTTCTCCGGCGGGTCGTCGGGCCTGTCCATCGGCCACGTCTCGCCGGAAGCGGCGCAGGGCGGCACCATCGGTCTGGTCGAGGAAGGCGACCGCATCGAGATCGACATCCCCAACCGCCGCATCACGCTGGCCGTGGCGGACGAGGAGCTGGCCCGCCGCCGCGACGCCATGAACGCCAAGGGAACCGCCGCCTGGAAGCCGGCCGCGCGCAACCGCATCGTCTCCCCGGCGCTGCGCGCCTACGCGGCGATGACCACCAGCGCCGACCGGGGCGCGGTCCGCGACGTGTCCCAGGTCGAGGGCATCGCCGTCCAACGCTGAGCCGGACGGCCGGAGGCGAATCGGGAGGCGGCCTTTCCAGGCCGTCCCTCGTCGCGAATTGTGGCCGTGGGACGAGACGCAACGGCGCTGCACACAAAAGCGGCGCCGTTTTCTCGTAATGCGCGGCCATTGCATACAGGGGTATGCAATGGCCGCGGTTATTCGAAAAGAATCGCCTGCAAATTGGTTCCATATCTACAAAGAACGAATTGCATGCCCTAATATGTCTAGGAAAGGTCCGCGGGGGGCCTTGAACGACGGGCACGCATTTGGGATCGCAGGAACCGCCGGAACCGCCGCCCGGAGAGGGCGCGATTGGAAGCGCGTTATCGCGCCCGGAGCTGTCACGCCCGGATCCATCCCGCCCGGAATTATCACGCCCTGAAACCTCGCGTCCGGAGCAGGGCCGTGAGGCCGCGATCCGCCGCACCCCGGCGGAACGCAAGGTCGTCACCATCCTGTTCGCCGACATCGTCGAATCCTCGGCCATGGTGTCCGGGCGCGACCCGGAAGAGGCCGACCAGGCGCTGCTCGCCATTCTGCAAATCCTGACCGACGGGGTCGCCCGCTACGGCGGGACCACCGCGCAGATGCTGGGCGACGGCATGATGGCCGTGTTCGGCGCCCCCTCGGCGCTGGAGGACCACGCGCTGCGCGCCTGCCTCGCCGCCCAGGACATCGCCCGCGCGGCCATCGAATCCGGCGAGTTCAAGGTGCGCGTCGGCATCAGCTCCGGCGAGGTGGTCGCCCAGATCGTCGAGAGCGGCGTGTGGAGCGACTACCGCACCGTGGGCGAGACCGTGCACGTCGCCGCCAAGCTGCAACAGCGCGCCGAACCCAACACCGTTCTTCTCAGCCGCGAGACGCGGGACCTCGTGCCGGCCGGGCTGGAGGTGCGCCCGGCGGGCGTGCTCCGGCTTGCCGCGTCGGCCGAGCCGGTGCCCGCCTACGCGCTGGAATCCGCGCGCGCCATGCGGCGCACCGCCATGGACCTGCTGTCGTCCGACGCCAGCCTGTTCGTCGGCCGCCGGCGCGAGTTGGACACCCTGACCGAAGCCCTGCAACGCGCCGAGGAGGGGGCGGGCAGCCTCGTCCTGCTGACTGGCGAGGCCGGCATCGGCAAGTCGCGCCTGACCGGCGAACTGACGCGCGGCTCCGCGG
>JAEZID010000043.1 GCA_023416195.1 Pseudomonadota bacterium
GCATCTCGCCGACGCGGTGCAGGAAGCACAGCGAGGTCAGCGGCTCGTTGCAGACCAGCGCGCGGATGCGCGAGCGGAACTCGTAGAAGTCGAAGTCGCCGACGAACTGGTTGGTGACGAGCTGAACCGCCAACGGGCTGTCCGGATACTTCACCACGATCTCGTTCAGGAGCTTGTCGGCGTCCTTCAGAAGGCGGCTTTCCTCGGCGACGTCGTAGGTGTTGTCGGCCTGCCGGATCATCTGCATCGCCTGGACGAACAGGCGGTTCGCCGGCCCCTGGTCCGGCGCCGGCTGCGCGAACGCCGCGCCGCCCCCGGCCAGCACCAGCACGGCCGCGGCGGTCAGCGCCACCATGGTCAGCAACAGGACCGTGGCGAGGGCGGCAAGGCGGTGGGCGAGGACGGGCAGGAGTGCCATGGCGGCGGTTGACCTTGGGCGCTGGAGGAGGCGGGGCGCTGGAGGATGCGGACGGCTAGAGAAGGCGGACGTAGTTGACGACGCGCTGGACGTTGGGCAGCGAGCGGGCGTGGTCGACGGCGCGGTCCACCTCGTCCTGGCTGACGCCCAGACCCATCAGATAGACAACGCCGTTGACGGTATCGATGTTGTAATTCTGGCTGTGGATGCGGGAATCGAAGGTCAGGCGGGTGCGCAGCTGGGTCGAAATCCAGGTGTCGCGCGCGCTGTCCATCAGGCCCGACTCGTTGTCCACCTGAATTTCGTTGATGACTTCCTGCACGCCCTTGGGTTGCCAGGCGAGACGGACGGCGTCCAGGCGCATCTGCGGATCGCTCGCACGCCCGGTCAGCAGCACCCGGCCGTCGTTGACCGTCAGCCCCATGCGCCGGTGCAGATCCATGGAGTGCTGGAACCAGAGATGGTTGATCTCGGCCTTGATCTGGGTGTCGTTGGCGAAGCCCTTCAGCCCGCGATGCTCGCTGGCGGCCACGCCGGCGGTCGCGGCGCCGCCGATCACCACGGGCGCGCAGCCGGATGCGAACGCCGCCACGGCGGCCATCCCAACCAGCGCCCAAAGGCGGCCAAACCTTGCCACGCTCTGCCTCCGTCCCCCAGCCCGCCAAAGGGGCGAGCGGCGGGAAAAAGTCATGCTGCGGGCGCGTTGGCAATGGGGATTCTGGGGGCTTTTACGCGTCATCGTCTTTTTAATCCAGGGTGATGCACGAATGTTGCACTCGCCGCGGCTGCGAAGGCCGCAATCACGCGGAGCGTCAGGCGAAGGGGGCGCGGGAAACGAGGCCGGCGAGTTCCCGCGCGAGCACCCGTGCGACCGTACGTCGCGCCTTGGGGTCGCGCAGGATCTGCTCGTCGTGGGGGTTCGATAGGAAGCCGGTCTCAAGCAGGACAGAGGGAACGTCCGGCGCCTTCAGCACGGCAAAGTTAGCGGATCGCATGGGGTTGTCGAGCAGGCGAAGGTCCTTGCCGGCCCCCTTCACGATGGACTGGCGGGCGACCAGCGAGGCGCGTTTGGTGTGGCGGGCGGTGAGGTCGAGGAGGATGTCCTTGACCACCTTCTTGGTGCCCTTCAGGTCGGCCCCGGCCAGCCGGTCCACGCTGTTCTCCTGGCGGGCGAGGGCGGCGGCGAAGGCGTCGGAACTTTTTTCGGACAAGGTGTAGGCGGAAAGGCCGCGCGCCTCGCGGTTCGGGGCGCTGTCGGCGTGGATGGACACGAACAGGTCGGCGCGCGATTCCCGCGCCATGTCCACGCGCTCGTCCAGGGCCAGGAAGCGGTCGTCCTGGCGGGTGAGCTTGGCGCCGACCTTGTACCGGCCGGACAGGAGGCGCGCCACCTCCCGCGCGATGTCGAGGGTGACGTCCTTTTCCTTCGTGCCGCGCGTGCCGATGGCGCCGGGGTCGACGCCGCCGTGGCCGGGGTCGATCATGATCAGCCGCCGCCGCGCCGGCGGGCGGGCGGCCGTCTTCTCCGCCGCCAGGGACGCGGAGGGCAGCAGCGCGCCGCATCCGAGAAGGGGGAGCGACAGCGCGAGGTGGAGGAAATGTCTGCGTTCCATGAGCCCCAAGCTCCACCGCGCTCAGGCCGGCGGCGTCTCGTCCGCGTTAACCAATGGGTGCGCGAAAAAGGGTTGTCAAGGGACGAAGGTGGTAGGCCTCACCAATGGCGCAGGGAAGATTTTCATACGGCCGGGCATGGCCAGATGAAGATTCGACTCAATCCATTGCTCGCTTGAAGATATTCGCCGAAAGCGCTAAAATTTTAGCAATAAGCTCGGGAGGTCGCGATGTTGAGAAAAGCCCTGTTCAACATCATCCGGCAGGAGCAGCAAGAGGTCGAGGGTAAGCTCGAAAAGGAAGAGCGCAGCCCGGCTCCTGATGTTGGTCGTCTGGTTGCCTTGAAGCAGGAGGCCACGAGCCTTCGGCGCGAACTGGAACATTTCCGCGACGTCTGACGGACCTTTTCGATCCCGAAGCGTGAAATTTGCAAACCCCTCTCCGGCGTTGCCGGGGAGGGGTTTTGGTTTCGATCGTAAACCGGCTTTTTATCCCAGCTTCACGTACCCGCGCTCGATGATGCGTTCGGCGGCGTCGAAGACGGCCTGCATCTCCTCATAGGCCTTGCGGACGCGGGACAGCTCTTCGATGGCCGCGGGGGCGGGGTGGCGGGCCTCGGTCGCCTTCAGGCCGGCGCGGATGTAGTCGGCCCGCAATTCGGCCACGCGGACCGCCATGCGCAAGAAGGATTCCTGGTTGAGGTGCGGGATCTCGCGCCCGATGACCTCGCAGTTGGCCTCCAGGACGGCGGCCTCCATGTTCTCCAGGAAATGCCGGATGCGGTGGCGCGACGTGCTGTCGGCCGCTTCCGGCGTCAGAAGCTTGTCCACCTTGCCCTTGACGTATTCGCCGACGATCTTGCCGCCCATGGTCATCATGCACCTCTCCGGTCGAGGTCGTCAGTGTGCCATGAAAGTCTTTACCAAAAGCTGCCAGCACGATTGTCCCAAAGCGATTGCCGGATGCATCCGGCGGAGGTTCATGCTAGGGAACTCGCCCCCAATTGTTGCCCGCAACGGTAGGCGCGCATGTCCGAGACCGCTTCCGACTACATCCTGACCATCTCGTGCCCCGACACGGTGGGCATCGTCTATGCGGTGTCCGGCTTCCTGGCCGAGCGGTCGTGCAACATCATCGACAGCGCGCAGTTCGGCGACCGCGTCTCGGGCCTGTTCTTCCTGCGCGTCCATTTCTCGGCCGCGGCCGGCGGGCCGTCGCAGACGGAGCTGGAGGCGGCCTTCGCGGAGGAGGTCGCCACGCGCTTCGCCATGACCTGGAAGCTGCACGACGCCAGCCGGCGCCAGCGCGTGCTGATCATGGTGTCGAAGTTCGGCCACTGCCTGAACGATCTGCTGTACCGCTACCGCACCGGCTATCTGCCGATCGAGATCCCGGCGATCGTCTCCAACCACCGCGACTTCTACCAGCTGGCGGCGTGGCACAACATTCCGTTCCATTACCTGCCGGTGACCAGCGAGTCCAAGGCCCAGCAGGAGGCCCGCCTGCTGGAGATCGTCGAACAGGAGAACGTCGATCTGGTGGTGCTCGCCCGCTACATGCAGGTGCTGTCGCCGGCGCTGTGCCAGCGGATGGCCGGGCGGGTCATCAACATCCACCACTCCTTCCTGCCGAGCTTCAAGGGCGCCAAGCCGTACCATCAGGCCCACGCGCGCGGCGTGAAGCTGATCGGCGCCACGGCGCATTACGTGACGTCCAACCTCGACGAGGGGCCGATCATCGAGCAGGAGGCGGAGCGCGTGGACCACACCATGACGCCCGACGACCTGGTGGCCATCGGGCGCGACATCGAGAACATCGTGCTCGCGCGGGCGGTTCGGTACCACGTCGAACACCGCGTCCTGCTGAACGGCAGCAAGACGGTGGTGTTCAAGTAACCCTCAAGCAACCCAGGGCCTTGCCGGCGGTCCGTAACCGGCGAGTCAGTGCGGCCCCAGCGCCATCTTCGCTTCCTCGGGGTGGGGGGTGAAGACGGCGCGGGTGATCGCCTGCTCGATCTGCTCGCGGGTGAAGGGCTTGGGGATCACCGGTCCCAGATGCTCCAGGCCGCGCTTGGCCAGCTCGTCCGGGAAGGCGGTCACGAAAATCACCGGCAGGAATCGCTGGCGGCGCAGTTCGCGGGCAACCTCAATGCCGTTGTCGCCCTCGGCAAGGCGGATATCCATCAGCGCGAGCGTCGGGGTGTGTTCGGCGGCGAGCGTCAGGGCCTCGTCCATGGTGGCGGCGTTGCCGCACACGGTGTGTCCCATGCCGCGCACGGTGTCCGCCAGATCGAAGGCGATGATCGCGTCGTCCTCCACGATCAGGATCGTGGCGGTCAGCCGGTCGCGCACCCGCTCGCGGGCACGGTTCAGGCGTTCCACCGTCTCCTCCGGCGGCATCTCCAGGACCGAGGCGGCGTCGGCAAGCGGCAAATCCTCCAGATTGACCAGCAGGTAAAGGCGACGGTCAAGCTCGTCCAGGCTGTACAGCGCCGCCTCGACCGGATGTCGGGAGACGCGCGTCGCCGATTGCCCGGCGCTGTCCTGAAGGCGGTTCAGATGTCGGTACAGGGCGCCGCGCGAGAGATCGGCTCCGGACCGGGCGCCCTTGTCCTCCAGGAACCATTCCAGCGTGCGCGTCACCAGGGCATCGCCCTGCGCCGGGCCGCCGGTCAGGGCGCGGGCGTATCGGCGCAGGTAGGGCAGATGCTCCATCAGGTGGCGGGTGTTTTGATCCATGACTTTCCCCGTACCTCTCTGCAAAGCGGTTGGGTGGGCACCGCCGCGGTTCTTCATGGCAAGAAAAATTGGGATTTGTTGCTTCCAAGGTTAAGTTCATATGGCGCAGTTCACGGCATTTCAGGAGTGAATTCAAAAGGGTTATTGGTGATAGCTGGGATGAGTTACCTCGGACCGGGTGGTGTCTTTCGCATACCCTCTTTCGATTGCGCGGCGGGCGCCCCGCGCGGGGACAGGGCGGCGCGCCACCTTAACGCTTGCGAAAGACTTACTCTGTCACTCTGTTATTGCGCCCCGCGCGGATCGCGATGGGGTTATGGCGAGTGTTCCCAAGACTGCGCGCGCCGTCACCAGTCCCCCGGTGGCGGCGCGTTTTTTCGTCCGGCCGGATTCGTTCCCGCATACCGCACATGCGAAGTGCGCGGGAACAAACGGGAAAAGGGAGTGTTCTTGGGGCAATGGTGTGATTCCTCCCTGAACCGCCAGTTCCTGAAGCCGCCGCCCACGCCTCTCTTGAGGATCGTGGCGGCGGCAATTTTTTTGCCGCTTGCAGCGCGCCGGTTGCTCGCGCACGCTTGCGCGCCGGATTGCGGAGCATTACTGACAGATCTCCCGTTCCACGGTGCTGCCCGCCCGTTGTCGTTTGGATTCGGAACCGCGTATGGAAGACCAAGAGTTCGCCCCGTCCATGACCGACGGCATTCCGCCGGACGAGTTGGCTGACTTCCTGGCGTGGCGTCGGCGGGTGAAGGGCACCAACATCTCCGACAAGACCCTGCTGGCGACCGATTATCTCAATCACTTCAACGAGATCGTGATGCTGATCGAGATGATTCCGGACATGCCGGACATGCTGGAGGAATGCCTGATCTGGCAGCCCAAGAGCTATGCCGAGCATTTTCGCGACAGCGGCTTTTCCGACAAGGAACTGGCGATCGAGGCGTACGAGCATGTGCCGAGCAAGTTCAAGCGCCCTTTCGAGGACACCATCGCCCAGGCCCATCAGGTGATCCGCCACACGCTGGAGCGGATCGCGACCGACATCCAGGACGGCATGACGGACAAACTGCGCCTGGATTGCCAGACCTCGGTCGAGATGATCCACCGCATCATCCAGATCGCCAACGGCATCATCCATGGCACCGCCCACGTCATGGAGCAGGCGGAAATCGACCTGTACCTCAGCGCCGGCGCGTAAGCGGCCACCCACCCGGCGCAAACGGCGATTGCTTGTGTACCCACCATTCGGTCGTTGCATGGCTCAAAGGCTGAGCGGCGCACTACAGTAATGACTCCATACAAGAAGGGACGCCGCGTGACGGACGCCCCTCAAAGGGAGTGAAACGGACCGTGAAGGGATCCACCACCGCACCGGCCGTCTGTTCGGCCGAGGCGCCGGGGGACGCGTCGGTCGATGTGGAGGCCGCGGCCGACCTTGCCGCCTCCCCGGAGATGCGCCTGTGGCTGCGCAAGGAGTTCGGCGCGACGCCGCCCCGCTTCGACGTGCTGTCGCCGCTCAATCGTTCGCCCGAGGGGCTGACCATGGGAGAGCGGTCAAAACGGTTGATGGTCTCCAACGGCAACGTCACGGGCATCGTGGAACGGCAATTGCGCGACGGGCCGGTGACGCGGGCGCCAGTAGCCGGCCTGCCCCACGACGAGATCGTGCAGCTCATGGGGCTGCTGGGAAAGCTGAAGACATCGGCGCACGGCGGCAACTGGGGCGGCAACTGGGGCGGCGACAGGGACGGGGGGCGATAGCGCATGGCTTGGTCCGGTCACATCGACAGCTTCACCCGCGACCGTCTGCCACCGCGGGCGCAACAGCCCGATTTCCTCTATGACCGGCCTGAGTTGACTTACCCCGAGCGTCTGAACGCCGCCACCGCCCTGCTGGATGTGTGGCGGGATCGTGGGTGCGACGAACGTCCCTGTGTGATCGGTGGGGGTGTGATCGGCGAAGACGTGGTGTGGAGCTACGGCCGGATGCGCGACACCGTGGACCGCGTCGCGCGGGTTCTGGTGGAGGACTGCGGCATCGTCCCGGGCAACCGTGTGCTGCTGCGCGGGCCGAACACCCCGACGCTCGCCGCCTGCTGGCTGGCGGTGCTGAAGGCGGGGGCGGTCGTGGTGCCGACCATGCCGCTGCTGCGCGCGGCGGAGCTGGAGGCCGTCATGGAGCGCGCCGCCGCCAATCTGGCGCTGTGCGACGCGCGGTTCCTGGACGATCTGGAGGACGCGCGCGGAAAAACGCCGGTCCTGAGCTTCAACGACGGGGAACTGGAGGCAAGGGCCGCCGGCAAGCCGCCGGGCTTCACCGCCGCCGATACGGCGACGGACGACGTGGCGCTGATCGCCTTCACCTCCGGCACGACGGGCCTGCCAAAGGCGACGGCGCATTTCCACCGCGACCTGCTGGCGGTCGCCGACCTGTCGCCGCAGTCCCTGTTGCACACGACGGCCGACGACGTGTTCTGCGGAACGCCGTCCCTGGCCTTCGCCTATGGGCAGGGCGGTCTGCTGCTGTTCCCGCTGCGGGTCGGGGCGTCGGTCGTGCTGCTCGACCGCTCCACGCCGGAACGGCTGCTGGAGGCGGTGCAACGGCACAAGGCGACGGTGATGTTCACCGTGCCGACCGTCTACCGCGCCATGACGACGATGCTGGAAGGCGAGGTCGTGGCGGCGGAGGGGCTGGCGAGCCTGCGCGCCTGCGTGTCGGCGGGTGAGCCCCTGCCGGCCGCGACCTTCGAGGCGTGGCGGTTCGCGACGGGGCTGGAGATTCTGGACAGCTTCGGCACGACGGAGATGCTGAACGCCGTGCTGCACGCTCCGCCCGGCGCGGTCCGGCCGGGGGCGACGGGGAAGATCGTGCCGGGATACGAGGCCCGCGTCGTGGACGACAGCCTGACGCCGCTGCCGCCGGGGCAGGTCGGGCGGCTGGCGGTGCGCGGTCCGACGGGGTGCCTGTATCTGGACGATCCCCGGCAGGAAAACTACGTGCAGCGCGGCTGGAACCTGACCGGCGACGCCTTCCACATGGATGAGGACGGCTACTTCTGGTACCACGCGCGCACCGACGACCTGATCGTCTCCGCCGGCTACAAGATCAGCGGGCTGGAGGTCGAGGAACTGCTGCTGCGGCACGAGGCGGTGGAGGAATGCGCCGTGGTCGCCGCACCCGATCCTCTGCGCGGCACCATTCCCAAGGCGTTCATCGTGCCGCGCGACGGCGTGCGGCCCAGCGAAGAACTGGCGGAATCGCTTCAGGGCTACGTCAAGGAGCGGATCGCGCCCTACAAATATCCGCGCGCCGTCGAGTTTCTGGACGCCCTGCCCAGGACCGAGACGGGGAAGATCCAGCGCTACAAGCTGCGCAAGAAGGAATGGGAGGAGGGGGCGTGAGGGTGCCGTCCGCCGGAGCGACGGTGGACAGCGGGCCGGCGCGCGGGTAGAGCTTCGCGCCGAACGACTTGCCGGTGCATCCCGTGGCCCATCATCCCCTGACTCAATTCATCCTGTTCGCCGTCGTCGGCTGCGCGGCAGCGGTCGGGCATTATGGGGTGCTGATCCTGCTGGCCGAATTGCTGGCGGTGCCGCCGGTGCCGGCCTCGGCGGCGGGATACGTGACGGGAGGCGTGATCAGCTACATCCTGAACTACGGGCACGTCTTCCGCAGCGAGCAGGAACACCTGCCCACCGCCGCGAAGTTCGTCGCCGTCGCGGCGGTGGGGCTGTGCCTGAACAGCGCGATCATGTGGGCGCTGACCCATGGGCTGGACCTGCACTATCTGCTGGCGCAGGTCATCGCCACCGGTCTGGTGATGGTGTGGAGCTTTGCCGCCAACCGCTACTGGACCTTCAACGCCGGCCCTTCCGCGCTCTGAGCCGTGGCGTTCCGATTGCTCGGGCGCGCCAGGAAGGAACGCCGGTGCGGCGTCGGGCCGACGTTGCGCGGCAGGGGGGCGGCGCTCAGGCCGGCGGATTCCAGCACGTCCATCAGCTCCGCCGGGGTGTAGGCGGAGAAGCCCGCCTCGCGCCGGATGCGGCGGTAGTCGGAGAAGGCCAGCCGGCCGAGGCCGAGCAGGGCGGCCAGCAGGAAGCCGTGCTGGTGGGCCATGCGCAGCTGGCTGGCGATGTCCTGGAGCATCGGCGTGTTCGGGTCCACCACGTCGGCGATCAGGGCATGCCCTTCCGGCCGCAGCAGCCCGCGCCAGCGGTCCAGCACCCCGCGCAGATCCTCACGCGGGATGTATTGCAGAACGGAGACCGCGAGAATCAGGTCGATGCCGCCGGCCGGCAGGGCGCCCAGGCCCTCTTCGTCCAGAACCTTGATGCGCGGGTGATCGCGAAAGCGCTCCAGAAGCCGCTCCCGGACGGCCGGCGCGGCATCGTAGAGATAGAGGGTGCCGCAGCGCGCGGCCATCGCCTCGGCCGCCAGAGCATCGCCGCAGCCGAAATCCAGAACCGCGCCGCCTTCCGGCAGGTAGGTTTCAAGGTCGCGCATCAGGCAGGCGAAATGCGCTTCCAGGTTGCGGCGGTTCGCGTAGATGGCGTTCGGGCGGTTCCAGAAGGCAACCCAGTCCTGGGGGGCATCGCTCGTTGAATGCACGTTCTGCGGCACGTACTCGCTCCCAATCGCATGCATGAATGGAGTGCGCTGGAACGGTCTTTGGTACCCCCGGCGGTAAAGGAGGCGCCGTTCCTTGGCGCAACTATGCCTTGAAAGGGTACGGGCGCGGCGCCGAAGGCGTCAAGCTTGTGGAACGTACGTATTACTCCCGGACGCGTTATTATTCCTCGACGCGCCGACGGTCCTTGACGATGGACAGAGGAACGCCGTCCACCCCGATCTCGATGATCGGGCGGCCGTCGAGCAGGGACGGGCAGCGCCGGCTTTGGGTGAAGGCCAGGAAGAAGTCGGCGCGGCGCCAGTCGGGCTCGATCCCGTTGACCAGCCGCAGCCAGGGCGGCAGGTCGTAGCGCACGGCCAGCGGGTTGCCGCAGACGGTGAGCGTGTAGGCGCGCGGCGGGGCGTTGCCGTCGTTCTCGCGCTCGATGAAGGCGATCAGTTCCTTGGTCGCCTCGTGCAGGGAATTGCCCCAATAGTCCAGCTCGAACCGGCCGTCGGCGCCCTTCAGCCCGCCGACGAACTGGTTGTAGTAGACATACTGGTTGGGATGCAGCGTGCCGAGCGTCCAGGCCTGCACCGTCGCCGTCGCGGTGAGCGCCAGGGCGACCGTGCGGCCGGCAAGCGCGCCGCGCGCCTCGGCCAGGGTCCAGATCCGATCAAAGGCGACGGCGGCCAGCACGGCCAGCGGCGGCACGACGAACAGGAAATGGCGGATGCCGTTGTAGACGGTCGGCCGCATCGCCACGAACATGACGATGGGCAGGAAGGCGGCCAGGATCGTCATGGTGTAGCGGATGACCGGCAGCCAGGAGCCGCCGTCGCGCGCCGTCCGCCACGCCCAGGCGGCCAGCAGCAGGACGGACAGGCCGGTGCCGATCACCACGGTTTCCGGCAGCTTGATCAGCAGATAGACCGGCAGGTACAGCGCGGGGGCGTCGGTGGCCGAGACCATGGCGCCGGAATAGAGGGTTTGCAGCGAGAATTGCAGATGTTGGAAGCTGGAGAAGGTGAACAGCGCGCGGAAGGGATTCAACGGCTCGAACACTGCCCAGGGCCAGAGCGCAGCCATCAGCCCATAGGCGACCGGCAGGGCGGGCAGGGAATGAAGAATGATCGAACCGGCGTCGGACAGGGCTGCGCGCGCGCCGAACCGCCGCGCCGTCAGGGCGATGTAGAGCAGCGCCACCACGCCGAGATAGACGCCGGCCAGAATGGCGCCGACCCGGATGCCCAGCGCCAGCCCGAGGGCGAGGCCGAACTTCAACACGGCCGACGCGCGCGGCCGAGGGAACTGCAACGCCATGCGCGTGGCGAAATAGACCGTCCAGACCATGCCGGCGGCGAAGGGCACGTCCTTGGTGTTGTTGAACATCGCGCCGTAATAGACGCCGCTGAGCGCCAGCAGCGCCGCCGCGATGAAGCCGGCGCGCGGCCCGGCCAGCAGCCGTCCCAGCCGCCACGTCCCGGCGATGCCGAAGACGCCGACGATGGCGCAGAGCAGGTGCCGGGTGTCATACTCGTCGAACGGCGAAATGGGAACGAGCAGAGCCGTCACGAGGTCGAACAGGCCGCCGTAGAGGTAGAGATCCTTGAAGCTGAACGCCGACCAGTCCTGAAAGCCGCTGGTGTAGAAGGCCAGCAGCTTCTGCCCGTAGATGTGCTGCACCTCCTCGTCGGTGCTGATGCCGTAGTCGCGGAAGGTCAGGGCGGCGATGACGGCCAGGCAGAACAGCAGGGTCCGGGCCAGCTGGTCCCACACCGGAAGGGCGCGCGCATCGCGTGCGCCGGCCATGCCGATGGGCGTGGCCAGGGGGATCTGAGGGTCGAACGGCACCTGTTGATTCATGCTTTGCGGCTTTCCAGCGACCACCCTGCCACGGGGAAGCGCAGGACGCCGGATTCATGCAATCCGCGAGGCGCCGTCCATGGGAATCTCTAGGTATCGAATTGTTTTGTGGCGGTCAAAGGCTACCGCAATGCGTCATAAGACTGCCGCATCGCGTCAGGCGGTCGCAAGATCCGCAAAGCGCGCAAGCCGGATGCGCCGCGCTTCCAGCAGGGCGGCGAAACCGGGTCCCTTCAGATAGTCGTATTCGACCTTGCGCTGGTCCACCAACGGGTCGGCCCGGCGCAACGCCTCGTCCGGGATGCCGGGGTGGACCATCACCAGGGGCCTCCCGTTCGGGGCGTCGAGGAAGCGGGCCATCAGGTCGCCGAAGGGCGCCTTGCCGGAGAAATCGTAGACGCCGGCGAAACGGCCGTTGGCGGGAATGCCGCGCGCTTTGGTCAGGCGGGCGAGGCCGCCGCCGAGGCCGCCGATCAGCAGCGTCTTGGGCACGGCGATCCCCCGGCGGAGAATGGCCGCCACAGGCTCCCGGCACAGGCGGACGTAGGCGCCGGGGAGCGTGGCGAGCGCGTCGGCCACGGCCTCACGCACGGTGGGCAGTTGGTGCACGTGCTGGTGCCCGTCGATGTAGGCCGGCGGGCCGCCCCAGGCGGCGGTGAAGGCGTCGATCTGCCGGGCCAGTTCGGCGCGGATCTCGGCCGCGTCGAGTGCGCCGGTGTAGGACTTGCGCATCAGCGTGCCGAGCGGCGGCAGGCGGCCGTCCGGGGCGAGGCCGGGCAGGGCGCCCAGCGGCGGCTGGTCGGTCAGGGTGAAATGCAGGCCGACGTCGGCCTTGCCGGCAAGGGCCTTCAGGGGCGCCGCGCCGTCGCGCCAATGGGGGCAGAGCGCCATGACCGAGGTGGCGGTCAGGCGCCCGGCGGCGATCAGGTCGCAAATCGCTTCGTTCACCCCCGGCGACAGGCCGTAGTCGTCGGCGCAGAGAAGGACGCGGTGCTGGGGGGCTTCGGTCATGGAGAGGCGAGGGCCTTGGCGGTTCGGGCGAAGGCGGCGGCGGCCTCCGCCTCCTTCGGGTGGTGGCCGTCGCGGACGCGCCAGACGCCGCCGGCCATCACGTCGTGCACCAGAGCACGGTCGGCGGCGAAGATCCAGCGGTCGAGAATGGCGTCGCCGCTGACGGAGGACAGCAGCGGGGGGTTGCCGTCGAGCACCAGAAGATCCGCGCGCGCGCCGACCGCGATGCCGGGCGTGCGGTGGCCGAGCGCCGCCGCGCCGCCGTCGAGCGCCGCCTGCCAGAGCGAGCCGCCGACCGAGGGGCATCCGGGGCGGGACAGGCGGTTGCGCCGCTCCGCCGTCAGGCGCTGGGTGTATTCCAGCCAGCGCAGCTCGTCGGATGGGCTGACGGTGACGTGGCTGTCCGACCCGACGCCGAACCGCCCGCCCAGTTCCCGGAAGCGGCGCGCCGGGAAGACGCCGTCGCCGAGGTTGGCCTCGGTCGTCGGGCAGAGTCCGGCGACGGCACCGGACGCCGCCATGCGGGCCAGTTCCGCGTCGCTGGCGTGGGTGGCGTGGACAAGGCACCAGCGGCCGGTCACCTCGACATGGTCGAACAGCCAGTCGATGGGCGTGGCGCCGCTCCAGGCGCGGCAATCCTCCACCTCGCGCCGCTGCTCGGCGATGTGGATGTGGACGGGGTGGGCCGGATCGACAGCGGCCAGAACGGTGCCCATGTCCTCCACCGTGACCGCGCGCAGGCTGTGGAAGGCGATGCCGGTCGGCGTGTGCGGCTCGATCGCGGTCAGGAGGTCGAGATATTCGTCGGTGGTCAGGATGAAGCGGCGCTGCCCCTCGCCGGGCGGCCGGGCGCCGAAGCCGCCGTGGCGGTAGAGCACGGGGCAGAGCGTCAGGCCGATGCCGGCGTCCCCGGCCGCCGCCGCGATGCGCTTGGCCATCTCCGCCGGATCGGCGTAGGCGGTGCCGTCCGGGGCCTTGTGGAGGTAATGGAATTCGGCGACGGAGGTGTAACCGGCCTTCAGCATCTCAATGTAGAGATGGCGGGCGATGGCCTGGACCTGCTCGGGCGAGAGGGACGCCACGGTGCGGTACATGGTGTCCCGCCACGTCCAGAAGCTGTCCTCTTCTGGTCCGGCGCGCTCGGCAAGGCCGGCCATGGCGCGCTGAAAGGCGTGGCTGTGCAGGTTGGGCAGGCCGGGGACGAGCGGGCCGGCGGTCCTCTCGGCGCCGTTGGGGGCGGCGTCGGGCTCGACGGCGGCGATGGTGCCGTCCGGGGCGACCGTGATGCGGACGGCGTTGCGCCAGCCGTCGGGAAGCAGGGCGGTGTCGGCGAACAGGGTGGGCATGCGGCCGATGGGTTGAGAAAGGGGAGACCTGTAGAATGGAATGGGACAGCCTCTGGTTCAACGGACACGCCGCCACCATGGCGCCAACGGGGAAGCCGATGGGCATCCTTCGGGACGCCGCCCTGGCGGTGAAGGACGGGCGGATCGCCTGGATCGGGCCGTGCGCCGATCTGCCGGCGGCGCGGGTGGGGGAGGAGCATGACCTCGGCGGGCGCTGGGTGACGCCGGGGCTGATCGACGGACACACGCATCTGGTCTTCGGCGGCAACCGGGCGCGCGAATTCGCGATGCGGCTGGAGGGCGCCAGCTACGAGGAGATCGCGCGGGCCGGGGGCGGCATCGTCTCCACCGTCGCGGCGACGCGGCAGGCAGGGGAAGAGGAGCTGGTGGTGAGCGCGGCCGGGCGGCTGCAACGGCTGCTCGCCGAAGGGGTGACGGTGGTGGAGGTGAAGTCGGGCTACGGCCTGGACCTTGCCACGGAGCGGGCGATGCTGCGCGCGGCGCGGCGGCTGGGCGCGCAGTACGGGGTAACGGTGCGGACGACCTGCCTCGCCGCGCACGCCGTCCCGCCGGAGTTCGCCGGGCGGCCGGACGCCTACATCGATCTGGTGTGTGAGGAAATCCTGCCGGCGCTGGCCGCCGAGGGGCTGGTGGACGCGGTGGACGCCTTCTGCGAGCGCATCGCCTTCACGCCGGAGCAGACCGCCCGCGTGTTCGACGCGGCGCGGCGGCTGAGCCTGCCGGTGAAACTGCACGCCGACCAGCTGTCGGACGGCGGCGGGGCGGCCCTGGCGGCGCGTTACGGGGCGCTGTCGGCCGACCATGTGGAGCACACCGGCGAGGAGGGCGTGCGCGCCATGGCCGGGGCGGGGACCGTGGCCGTGCTGCTGCCGGGGGCGTTCTACATGTTGCGCGAAACAAAGCAGCCGCCGGTGGAACTGTTCCGGAAACACGGCGTGCCGATGGCGGTCGCCACCGACTGCAATCCGGGCACCTCGCCGGTGGTGTCGCTGCTGCTGATGCTGAACATGGCCTGCACGCTGTTCCGCCTGACTCCGCAGGAGGCGCTGGCCGGCGTGACGCGCAACGCCGCCCAGGCGTTGGGCATGGCCGGGACGCATGGGACGCTGGACGTTGGCAAGGCGGCGGACTTCGCGGTCTGGGATGTCGGCGACCCGGCGGAGCTTTGCTACTGGCTGGGCGCCAATCCGTGCGTGGGCGTGGTGCGGGGTGGGGTGAATTTTCCGCGTGCGTGACGTATGCTGTTCGCGTCGGGAGGAAGGTCATGGGCAAAATCGTTCTTGAGAACATCGAGGAAGACACGCTCGACCGGCTGAAAGCGCGGGCGAGTTCCACGGGGCGAACCCTCGAAGATGAAGCCAAACGGCTGCTCGCCGATGCTCTTTGGTGGGAGGACGAGCGGACGCGCCGACAAGCCCTCCTCCGCCGCATGGAGGAAATCGGCGCCATGTCCCCGCCGATCCACGGCATCGACATGACACGATTGATTCGTGAGGACCGCGACCGTTGATCGTTGATGCCAGCGTCGCGGTCCGATGGTATGCGGTCGATGATTGGACTCCGGCCGCCCGATCCTTGTTGGATGCGGCGGAACCCCTGATCGCCCCGGATTTTTTCGTCGCCGAAGTCGCCAACGTCCTGTGGAAGCTGGCGCGGGCCGACGCCGTTGCGGACGCGCAGGCGGAGTTGGCGCTTCGTGAATTGCCGCAAGTCGTCGCTTTGGAATCGGTTGCGCCGCTTGCGCCACGGGCATTCGTCATCGCGCGGGTGCTGAATCATGCGGTCTATGATTGCCTGTATCTCGCCTTGGCCGAATTACGCGGGATGCCGATGATCACCCTCGACAAACGCCTCCATGCCCGAACACGCAACACGTCCTGGGCGGAACTTACGGTCTTGCTGGGAGAAGGCGCCGTCCCGACCTAAGGAAAAAACCGGGAGGGTTCTTGATGACCGACTCTGCCCCCACCAACGCCCAATCCGCGAACCGCCGTGTCGTGCGCGCGCCGCGCGGCACGGAACTGTCCGCCCGGTCGTGGCTGACCGAAGCGCCGTTGCGCATGCTGATGAACAACCTCGACCCCGACGTGGCGGAGAATCCGGACGAGCTGGTTGTCTATGGCGGCATCGGGCGGGCGGCGCGGAACTGGGCCTGCTTCGACGCCATCGTGGCGGCGCTGAAGGGGCTGGGCGAGGACGAGACTCTGCTGGTGCAGTCGGGCAAGCCCGTCGGCGTGTTCCGGACGCACGCCGACGCGCCGCGGGTGCTGATCGCCAATTCCAACCTCGTACCGGCCTGGGCCGACTGGGAGCATTTCCGGGAGCTGGAGGCCAAGGGGTTGATGATGTATGGCCAGATGACCGCCGGGTCCTGGATCTACATCGGCAGTCAGGGAATCGTGCAGGGCACCTACGAAACCTTCGTGGAGGTCGGGCGGCGGCATTACGGCGGCGACCTCAAGGGGCGCTGGATCCTGACCGGCGGCCTCGGCGGCATGGGCGGGGCGCAGCCTTTGGCGGCGACCATGGCGGGCGCCTCGATGCTGGCCGTGGAATGCTCCGCCCACCGGATCGAGCGGCGGCTGGAGACGAGGTATCTCGACCGCTCGGCGAACAGCCTCGACGAGGCGATGGCGATGATCTGGGAGGCGCAGGCGGCTGGACGGCCGGTGTCGGTCGGGCTGCTCGGCAACGCGGCGGAGGTGTTTCCGGAGCTGGTGCGGCGGGCGAAGGCCGATCCGCGCTTCCGGCCCGACGCGGTGACCGACCAGACCAGCGCGCACGACCCGCTGAACGGCTACCTGCCGGCCGGCTGGACGCTGGAAGAGGCGGAGGCGAAACGCCGGTCCGACCCGGCGGCGGTGGTAAAAGCGGCCAAACAGTCCATGGCGCGGCATGTGCGCGCCATGCTGGACTTCCACGCCATGGGCGTGCCGACGCTGGATTACGGCAACAACATCCGCCAAATGGCCAAGGACGAGGGGGTGGAGGACGCCTTCGCCTTTCCGGGCTTCGTGCCGGCCTACATCCGGCCGCTGTTCTGCTGGGGCATCGGGCCGTTCCGTTGGGCCGCGCTGTCCGGCGATCCTGAGGACATCTATCGGACGGATCAAAGGGTCAAGGAGCTGATCCCCGACAACCCGCACCTGCACAACTGGCTGGACATGGCGCGGGAGCGGATCCGCTTTCAGGGACTGCCGGCGCGCATCTGCTGGGTGGGGCTGGGCGACCGGGCGAAGCTGGGCCTCGCCTTCAACGAGATGGTGGCGAAGGGCGAGCTGAAGGCGCCCATCGTCATCGGGCGCGACCATCTGGACAGCGGCTCCGTCGCCAGCCCGAACCGGGAGACGGAGGGGATGATGGACGGATCCGACGCGGTGTCGGACTGGCCGCTGCTGAACGCGCTGCTGAACTGTGCCTCGGGTGCCACCTGGGTGTCGATCCACCACGGCGGCGGGGTCGGCATGGGCTACAGCCAGCACGCGGGCATGGTCGTCGTCGCCGACGGCACGCCGGAGGCGGCGCGGCGGCTGGAGCGGGTGCTGACCAACGATCCGGGCACCGGCGTGATGCGCCACGCCGACGCCGGCTATGACCTCGCCAAGGACTGCGCGCGGGAGCGGGGCCTCACGCTTCCGATGATCGGGTGACGGGAACAGGCTTGCGGGGCGGCAGGGTCGCCAGCGCGACGCCGGGCAACACCAACAGCACCCCGGCGAGGTGGAAGGCTTGCAGCGACTCGCCCAGCAGCGCCCAGGCCGCCACCGCCGCCCACAGCGGCATGACGTAGAGCGACGTGCCCGCCCGCGCCGGTCCCATGATCGCGATGGTCTTCTGGTAGGTGATGAAGGCGAGGACGGAGGCGAACAGCGCGACACCGACGATGCGGACGGCCGCCTCCGCCGAGACGGGCACGGTCCGGAAGGCCAGCGTTTCCCACAGGTAGAAGGGGGCGAGCACGACGACCCCGGCCAGCGCGTTGGCGGCGAAGGCCGTCACCACCGGCAGCGACGTGCGCGACTGGCGCAGCAGCACCGTGTAGACCGCCCAGGCCACCGCGCCGGCCAGCACCAGCAGGTCGCCCAGGTTGAAGGCGAAGCGGAACAGCACCTGCGGGTCGCCGCGCGTCAGGATCACGAGGACGCCGGCCATGGCCACGAGGATGCCGGCGGTCTGGCGCCGCGTGATCGTCTCGCCCAGCCACAGGGCGGCGATCATCACGATCATGACCGGGCTGGTCGCGTAGATCAGGCCGGCGTTGGTCGCGCTGGTCTGTTCCAACCCCATGTAGACGACGGCGCCGCAGATGCCCTGGCCCAGCGCGCCCAGCAGCAGGTAGCGTTTCCACGCGGCGCGCAGGATGTGCCGATGGGCCAGCAGGCCGGGCAGGGCCATCGGCAGGATGATGAGGAAGGCGACCAGCCATCGCCAGAAGGCCAGCCCGACCGGCGGCACGACGTTCGCGGCGGCGCGCCCGAAGATGACGTTCGACGCCATGAGGGCCGAACAGAGGACATACAGGGCGCAGGCGGCCAGGGCCGCGTGGCGGGGGGCAACGGTCATCGGCATCCCGTGGGCAGAAGCCGGCGCACCTTAGTGCGCCATGCCCACCGCTTCCAGACATACCCGCCCACCCCCTGCTCAGGACAGGCTTGCGAACGGTGAGGATCGGGGATGGCTGCGGAGCGGGCGACGCGCCGCCGGAGTCGCGATCCCCCGGCGTCGGATTCCCGACCCCCCGGATCGGCCCATGGTGCGAGCGCAGGCGGACCCGCGCCGGGGTTGCCGCCCCGTCCGCCCTGAAATGGCCGGATTCCCTGCTATTCTACGAATGCTAAGGACTTGTGGAAATCGGCCTGCGGTTGAGATGGCAACTGGGACGAAAGGCATGACGACGCCCGCAAGGGCTAGGCTGGCTTGCGTGTTGACAGCGAAATCGGCCGCGCGCCAAATGACCTTAGAGACAACAAAGGGCGACCGTGGAAGCCGGCGCCCTTTCGACCGAACACGGGAGACTAGAAGAATGAAGCGCATCCTGCTGGGTGCCGGGCTTGGCGTTGCCGCCGCGCTCGCATTTGCGGCGCCGGCACAGGCGGCGAAGACCCTCGTCTACTGCTCCGAGGGCAGCCCCGAAAACTTCAATCCGATGGTGAACACCACCGGCACCAGCTTCGACGTGGGCCTGCCGGTGTACAACAACCTCGTGCAGTTCGAGCGCGGCGGCACCAAGGTCATTCCCGGCCTTGCCGAATCCTGGACGGTGTCGGACGACGGCCTCGTCTACACCTTCAATCTCCGCAAGGGCGTGAAGTGGCACAGCAACAACGACTTCAAGCCGACGCGCGAGTTCAACGCCGACGACATCCTGTGGTCGTTCAATCGCCAGTGGAAGAAGGATCACCCCTTCCACAAGGTGTCCGGCGGCGCCTATGACTACTTCAACGACATGGCGATGCCCGACCTGCTGAAGTCGATCGAGAAGGTCGACGACCACACGGTCAAGTTCACGCTGAACAAGGTCGAGGCGCCCTTCATCGCCAACCTCGCGATGCCCTTCGCGATCATCCAGTCGGCGGAATACGCGGACTTCCTGCAGAAGAAGAACCAGATCGACCGGATCGACCAGGCGCCGATCGGCACCGGCCCGTTCCAGTTCGTCGCCTATCAGAAGGACGCGGTCATCCGCTACAAGGCCTTCGATCAGTATTGGGGCGGCCGGCAACCGCTGGACAACCTCGTCTTCGCCATCACGCCGGACGCCGCCGTGCGCTATGCCAAGCTGAAGGCCGGCGAGTGCCATGTCGTGCCGTACCCGAACCCGGCCGACATCGAAGCGATGAAGAAGGACCCCAACATCACGGTGTTGGAGCAGGAGGGCCTGAACGTCGGCTACCTGGCCTTCAACGTGGGCAAGAAGCCGTACGACGACGTGCGGGTGCGCCGCGCGCTGAACATGGCCATCGACAAGAAGGCCATCGTGGATGCCGTGTACCAGGGGGCGGGCGTTCCGGCGAAGAACCCGATCCCGCCGACCATGTGGTCGTACAACAACAATATCGAGGATTACCCCTACGATCCGGAGCGCGCGAAGAAGCTGCTGGCCGAGGCCGGCTTCCCGAACGGCTTCGAGACCGACCTGTGGGCCATGCCGGTTCAGCGCCCCTACAACCCCAACGCCAAGCGCATGGCGGAGATGATGCAGGCCGACCTCGCCAAGATCGGCGTCAAGGCCAAGGTCGTGCAGTACGAGTGGGGTGAGTACCGCAAGCGCCTCCAGGCCGGCGAGCATCAGGCGGGCATGCTGGGGTGGACCGGCGACAACGGCGATCCGGACAACTTCCTGCACGTCCTGCTGGGCTGCGAGGCGGCGCGTCCGGGCGGCTCGAACATCTCCAAGTGGTGCAACAAGGAGTATGACGACCTCGTGCTCCAGGCCAAGCGCACCACGGACGTCGCCGCGCGCACCAAGCTGTACGAGCAGGCGCAGGTGATCTTCAAGGAAGAGGCGCCCTGGCTGCCGGTCGGCCATTCGGTCGTGCACATGGCGCTGAGCAAGAATGTGGTCGATTACAAGATGGACCCGTTCGGTGTGCATCGTTTCCACGGCGTGGACATGAAACAATAAATCCACGCGAAGAACGGCTTTACAAAAGGGCGGCCGGGGGATTACACCCCCGGCTTCCCTATACGTTAGAGTAGGGATGACCAAGGGGGCCGGTGCCCCCTTGCTTTCGTTACGACCCCCGGTGACGACCTGATGCTTCGCTTCATCCTGACGCGGGTGAGCTTGGTGATCCCGACCTTCCTCGGCGTCACCTTTCTGACCTTTCTTTTGATCCGGCTGGTGCCCGGCGACCCGATCGAGGTGCGCGTGGGCGAACGCGGCATTCCGCCCGAACGGCTGGCGCAGCTGCGCCAAGAACTGGGGCTCGACCAGCCGCTGTGGCAGCAGTTCCTGGACTACATCGGCGGGGTGCTGACCGGTGACCTCGGCATGTCGCTGGTCACCCGGAATCCGGTGATCTCCGAATTCTTCACGCTGTTCCCGGCGACCATCGAACTGGCCGTGGCCGCGATGCTGTTCGCCACGCTGGTCGGCCTGCCGGCCGGCATCATCGCGGCGGTCAAGCGCGGGTCGATCTTCGACCATGGCGTGATGGGCATCAGCCTGACCGGCTATTCGATGCCGATCTTCTGGTGGGGCCTGCTGCTGATCCTGTTCTTTTCGGTCGGGCTCGGCTGGACGCCGGTGTCCGGGCGCCTGGACCTGCTGCATTACGTGGAGCCGGTGACCGGCTTCATGCTGATCGACACGCTGCTGGCCGGCGAGTACGAGGCCTTCTGGTCGGCGCTGCAC
>JAEZID010000064.1 GCA_023416195.1 Pseudomonadota bacterium
AGGTGGTGCACGACGTCGTGCTGCAACATCTGCCGGTGCGCTTCGCGCTCGACCGCGCCGGGCTGGTCGGGGCGGACGGGGCGACCCACGCCGGGGCCTTCGACGTGGCTTACCTGGGCTGCCTGCCGGACATCGTGCTGATGGCGGCGGCCGACGAGGTCGAGCTGATGCACATGGTGGCGACCTCGGCGGTCATCGACGACCGCGCCTCGGCCTTGCGCTACCCGCGCGGCGAGGGCGTCGGGCTGGAGATGCCGGAGCGCGGCGTGGTCCTGCCCCTTGGCAAGGGTCGGGTGGTGCAGGAAGGCTCCAAGGTGGCGATCCTCAGCTATGGGGCGCGGCTGGGCGAGGCGTGCAAGGCGGCGGCGGAGCTGGCCGCGCGCGGGCTGTCCACCACGGTAGCCGACGCCCGCTTCGCCAAACCGCTGGACGAGGATCTGGTCCGCCAGCTGGCGCGGCACCATGAGGTGCTGATCACCATCGAGGAGGGCTCGGTCGGCGGCTTCGGCAGCTTCGTGTTGCAGTTCCTCGCCACGTCGGGGCTGCTCGACGGCGGGCTGAAGATCCGCCCCATGGTCCTGCCGGACCGCTTCATCGACCAGGATTCGCCGGAGCGGCAGTATGAGGAGGCCGGGCTGTCGGCGCGCGCCATCGTGGCGACGGCCATGGGTGCCCTGGGGATCCCCGCCGACCGCCTCTCGGTCGTGGGGGGGCCGCGCCGCGACCATTCGGGAACGGGCGGGTGATCCGCCAAGTCGCTTTACCGGGCGACCGTGTTAGCGGGCGACCGTGCAGTCCTTCACGATCACCATGTCGGTGGTTGGGTCGGGGTTGAGGTCGGCCGGCATCGACTCGTAGTCGGGGATCAGCACGCAGCCGTGACCCTGGAGCAGGACGCCCTTGACCTGAAAGCGGATGGTCTTCGGATTGCTGCCGAAGGTGATCTCGAATTCGTCGCCGATGGCGACGCGGGCCGGAATGGCGACGTCCCCATATTCCCGGCAGCTGTGCCGGATCATCCAGTCGCGGCACAGCTTCAGAATGCCGGTTCCGGTGGTGGATACGATGGCGGAGGGATTTACCCACCGCTCCGTGGCCGCCGCCCTGGTGCTCCCGGCCTCGGCGGGCATGACCAGAGGCGGAACGCCCAAGGCTCCCCCGAGCAAGACGGCTATCGCGACCCACATTCCGCGTCACCGGCAGCGGCTCAACCCCCGGCATGATAGCGCAAACGGATCACCGCTTGCGCCTTTCCCTTGGGTGGGGCGCCTGCGCGTCGGGGTGGGAGGGATATCCTTATTCCCCGTGTCATGTTGCGCCGCAAAAAGCCATGCTGGGCGTATGGCAAATCGTTACGACATAAGGCCCGACAGCGAGGGCTCAGGCTGGACCGTGTTCGACACCGGCACCGGACGTCCGGTCATTTTCGAAGGCATGCAGCAGGTCGGTCTGCTCCGCTTCGAGGCGGAGAATGTGGCCGAACTGCTGGAGCATCTGGGCCGCCTCAAGAAACGGCGGGCGCTCCGCTTCTTCGATCCCGCGCCCAGCCTCGGTTAGGGAAGCGCGCCCAGGGGTGCGCTCACCTTGCGCAGCCACAGGCTGGATTCGACGGCGCCGCCCGGCAGGGGCAGCTGTCCGGCGACGCTGCCGGCCACCTCGGCGGCCATGCGTGTCGCGGCGTAGCGGCTGGCGAACAGGGGCGTGAAGGCGCCGCCCGACAGCAGGGCGGCGACCGCCGACTGCTCGTTGTAGCCGCGCCAGCGCCAGGCGGGCGGGTAGGGATCGGGCAGCAGAATGTCGTGGATGTGAATCAGCACCCCGGCCCGGAGCGCCGGCAGGACGCGGTTGAACAGCCAATCCGCGTCGCTGCCGGGCACGAGGATGTGGCTGCCGTCGATGAACAGCATGTCGCCGGCCTCCAGGGCCGTGAAGGGGGCGCTGTCCACCCGCTGGACCAGGGCGCGCGTCAGGGTGACGGGCAGGTTGCCGATGTCGGCGCGCGGCTGCGGATCGATCACCGTGTGGGTGCAGGCGATGCCGCCGTCGCGGACGGCGCGCGCCAGAAAGCGCGTGGAGTGGCCACAGCCGATCTCGACGATGCGCCGGGGACGGTGTCGGCGGACCAGCGCGTAGGCGGCGGCCCCGTCGAGCCGGGGAAACCAGTCCTGCCGCCACCGGGGTTGCGGCGGCGGCTCGCGCCCGATGGCCAGCAGGGCGTCGGCATGCGCGTCCATGCCGGCGATCACCGCCGCGAAATCCGCCCGGTGGCGGTCGAACAGCGCCTCGCACGGGGCGTAGGGAGGGGCGGGGGCCGCGTCGGGCAGGGATTCGGCGTAGCGGTGCGGGATGAAGAAGCCGCGTCGCCGCAGGCCCAGCACGGTCAGCAGCCCGAAGCCCAGATAGCGGAAAGGGATCTTGCGGAAAGGGATCGTCGCGGCGGCTTTCGCGCCCATGCTCATCGATCTGGTCACCCGGAACCGGAGGTGACTCTGAGTTACGCGGGACGAAGCCGGGCATCAAGGATGCGGGCGAATGCCGGCCCGCGCTTTTGTGGTTAATCCTGAATCGAGGCCGATCCCTTTGGAAAGGAAGGTGTTGCGGCCGCTTTTGCCGCTTTCGAAAGCATAGGGGCGGCTCTTCGGGATATGGCGCGGGAGAGATGATCTGAATCAAGACATAGAACGTTCGCTTGCGAGACCTTTGTCTTGGATCAATGCGGGCTAATCACAACATGTCTGCACGCGATGCCAGCCGAGGCAGGAAAGCCGAAGGCATAAAATCTTACGGGAGGACCACTCAATGAACGTCGAACTCATTGCGCGTCCCGTTGTAACGGAAGGCTCCGTGACTCTTCTGGCCGAGGCGCTGAGGAAGGCGGCCGACCAGGATGGCACGGACGGCGTGATCCTGGCCGCCTATCTGCGGCATCTCTACAACGGTCCGGACCCCGAACTGGCCCATGAAATCGGCCGGCGGAACCTGTCGGCGCTGAACACGGCGCTGCGTACGCGCAAGCTGCCGCCCGTCTGCTACGACGAGCACTGCTTCCGCTTCCTGACCTGAGGGCTCACACCGTCAGCACCGCCGCCCCGGCGATGGCGCTGCCGCGCAAAGCGGCAATGGCCTCGTTCGCCTGGGCGAGCGGGTAGGGCGTGACCCGTGTCCGGACCGGAATCCGGGGGGCGAGGGCCAGGAACTCCTCGCCATCGCGGCGCGTCAGGTTGGCGACCGAGCGCACGACCCGCTCTCCCCACAGGATGTCGTAGGGGAAGGACGGGATGTCGCTCATGTGGATGCCGGCGCACACGACGGTCCCGCCCTTGACGACCGCCCGCAACGCGGTGGGCACCAGCGCTCCGACCGGCGCGAACAGGATGGCCGCGTCGAGCGGTTCCGGCGGCGCTTCGTCGGAGCCGCCGGCCCAGGCCGCGCCGAGCGCGCGGGCCAGCCCTTGCGCCGCATCGTCGCCGGGTCGGGTGAAGGCGAAGACCGTTCGGCCCTGGTGGCGGGCGACCTGGGCCACGATGTGCGCCGCGGCCCCGAAGCCGTAGAGGCCGAGGCGCTTCCCGTCGCCGGCCCCTTCGCACGCCATGCGCAGGGCGCGGTAGCCGATCAGACCGGCGCACATCAGCGGCGCGGCCTCCAGGTCCGAATAGGACGGGTCGATGGGGAAGGCGTAGCGTTCGTCCGCCACGGTCAGTTCGGCATAGCCGCCATCGATCTGGTAGCCGGTGTAGCGCGCCCGGTCGCACAGATTCTCCCGACCCGAGCGGCAATAGAGGCATTCTCCGCAACTCCACCCCAGCCAGGGGACCCCGACCCGGTCGCCGGGCTTGAAACGCTCCACCGACGGCCTCGTGGCGAGCACCGTCCCGATGATCTCATGACCGGGGACGAGGGGGCGTTTGGGGTTCGGAAGCTCCCCATCGATGACGTGGAGGTCGGTCCGGCACACCGCGCAGGCGTGCACCCGGATCAGCATCTGGCCCGGTCCTGGCTCCGGATCGGGCAGAGTGGTGGGAACCAGCGTCCTGCGCGGTTCCGGCAGGATCATCGCCTTCATCGATGCGCTCCCGATCAGCAGCGCGACATCACCAGCGTGAGGAGGGCTCATGCGCGGTCGGCGGTCCCATCTCGCGGAAGTGGAACAGATGCAGCGCGTGTTGGCCGTTGTAGTCCAGAACGCGCAGATCGTCCGTCTCGCGCAGGTCCTGGCACACCATGTCGAAATGCCGGCCGTAGCGCTCCTTCGCGATGGAGAGGGGGAGCGCGTGGGCGACGAACTTGTCGATGCCCTTGGTCGCCAGCTTGCGCAGCAGATCGGGATCCTCGATCGCGCTGTAGGAGGTCAGAATCACCAGCGGGCCGCTGCCCGTGAACAGAAAGAACGCGTTCATCGTTCTCCTCCTCGGCTCCGTGTTTTCACATCCTCACCCGCGACGGCGCCTTTTTCCCGCGCGGGGGCCTCAACCTGGATCAGGCCCGCCGCCGAGGCCGGATCAGCGCGCCAGACTTTGCAAATAGGCCACCACATCCTCGATTTCGTTGCGGGAAAGGTTGAGGTCGGGCATCGGCGGATGGGGGGAGCTCAGCCATTGCCGGGCCCAGTTCGGACCACGGTTGGGATCGTGGGCGATGCTGGCGAGCGTCGGCACGGCGTCGGTGCCGCCCTTGCCGCTGTCCACCACATGGCAGGACGTGCACCAGCGGTTGGCGAGGCGGCGTCCGGCGACGGGATCGACCGGTTGCGCCGAGGCCATCGATGTCAGAAGCACCACAAGCGCGGCCGCACCGACGGCCGTGGCGGGTTGTGGGGACCGTTTCATCACGGGCTTCCTTTCAGGGAAAGCAGATAAGCGACGATGTCGTCGGTCTGCTCCTCGGTCAGGCGGATGTTCGGCATGACCGGGTGGGAGGTCCGCAGATAGCTGCGCAGGGCCAGTTCGGTGATGGCGGGATCGCGCGCCCGTTCGGTCAGATCCGGCGCAATTGTATCGTCGGCCATGGCCGGAGGTTTGGGGGTTCCGTCCCGCGCCACGCGGTGGCAACCGCCGCAAAGCTCCGCCGCCTCCTGCCGCCCATAGGTGGGGTTGCCCGGCCCGTCGGCCGCGGCCGGCGCGGGCGACGGCAACGCCAGCAGAATGAGGATAAGAAGGGGGCTCAAGCGTCCTGTCATCGGTGCGGCCTCCCCAGGAATGGCGCGGTCCTGCGACGGCGCTCGGCGGGACGGTCATTTCCGGAAATCCAAAAGCCCTTCCGCCCGCGACGGCTCCTCACCATTTTCATCGCGTTTTTCTAATGGAAACCATGCTATCGCGGGGCGGCTCGGCCCGTCCATTCTTCCTAAGGAGTACGGTTCGGCCGGAACACGGTCAGGTCTTTGTCCGGGTTGGCGTTTTCCGGAGCATCCATCGAACGCGATCGATCACGGCGTCGGGGGCGGATGGTGCGTGTCCCCAAATTTTTTCCCGAACACGGCCAGCCGCCCTGCAAGGCGGTGCGGTCGGGAGCGAAATGCCGGTCTTTCGATTGGGTCCCTTGACAGCGGTTGTGGGGGCTCGCGATCATGCACGCGTTCGCAACGATTTGCTGAAACGAGAGTCAATGACCACGACCGGCGCTCCCGCCATCGACCGCGCCACCACGGTGTGGCGCAATCCCGACCTGCTCGTCGCCGAAGTCGACGGCGAGGTCGTGATGATGAACGTGGAGGTCGGCGAGTATTACGGCCTGGACGACATCGGCAGTGACCTGTGGAATCGTCTGGCGGCGCCGGTGACGGTGGATGCCCTGCTGACCGCGCTGGAGGCCGATTACGAGGCGGCGCCCGGCGCGATCGAGCGCGACGTGATCGCCATCCTGGCGGACATGGCGGCCCGGAATCTGGTCAGGGTCGTCGCCTGAACAAGACCGCCGCCGGGGGAACGTCCGGCGGCGGTGCGGTGCTCAGTTGAACACGGCCTGATAGGCGAAATGGTCGTCTTCCGGCCGGATCGGCACCAGGAAGATCTGCACGACGCCAAGAGTCTCGTTCTTCAGCTCGTAGATGCCCTGCGGCAGCATCGCCTCGGTCGGGGCGGAGAAGCGCAGTTCGAACGGGTCACGCTGCTTGCCCGGATAGTCGTGCGACGGCAGGGCGTTCGCCGCGTACAGCGTGAACTCCACCCGCGCGCCGTCGGCGAAATCCGCGGTGAAGACCTGGTTCACGAGCGGGGCGAAGGTGTCCAGGGTCACCTGATCCAAAGCCAATAGGGCCATAGTCCTTCCTTTCAATGTATCGTTGCGCGGTCATGCGACCGGCGCGGCGTCGGCCTTCCATTCCATCATCCAGTAGACGCCCTTGTCCGCCGCCTGCTGGAATCCGAGACGTTCGTAAAGCCGCAACGCCGGGTTGAATTTTTCGACGTGAATGCTGACGCTCCGGCCCTCGGCCGCCGCTTCTTCCTGCACGGCGCGCAGCAGCGCCGTGCCGATGCCGCCGCTGCGCCTTTCCGCCAAAAGCGAGATATCGACGATCCGCAGGTCGTGCCGGCTCCGGTGCAGGTAGAGGCGGCCGATGGGCTCGCCCTCCTGTTCCAGGATGCCGAAGTCGGTCTCGGTGTAATGGGTGGAGTAGTGCTTGTACTGCAGCTCGAACTGGCTGAGAAGGAAGTGGACCTTCGCTTCGTCGGACCATCCCACCTGCGCCAACTCCTCCCAGCGCACCGATATGTAAAGCCTTTGCAGGAAGGGGAAATCCTCCAGCGTCTCGCCGCGCAGGACGATGTTCCGCACGACCAGTTCCGCCGGCAGCGCGAGGCAGCGGTTGAAGGCAGGAGTCGTCATCACGCGGCCATCAGTTCGGGTTTACCGGGAACACGCCGTTCAGCGCGATGCAGAAGTTCATCGCCAGGTAGGGCTGCCGGTTCTCGTGCGCCTGGCCGTTGCCGGTGACGCCGCAGGTGTAGGCGTTGAGCGGGGTCAGGTTGGTGACCGGCGGGGCCGCGAACTCGTTGACGTTCGTCGCCGTCGAGGCCGACGTCGGATGCACGACGCGGGTCAGCGTGGACTGGCCGGCGGTCGGCTCGGCGGTCAGGGCGCTGACGTTCGTCGACGCCTTCAGGGTCAACGTGTGGTCGTGCACCGGAAGCTGGTACTGGTTCAGCGCAACCACTTCCTCACCGTAGACCTGCCCGAGCGCGCGCGGGGTCAGGCCCGTTACGGCGCCGGCGCCGATCGGCGCGTAGCCCTGCATGTTGGGGAGGCCAAAGGTGTACCGTCCGTCACCGCCGTACCGGGTGCCGACCAGCGCGAACAGCGCCGTGGACTGCTGGATCGATGCGGTCTGGCCGTTGCAGAACGCCCACTCATACGGCGCATAGTTGAATCCGAAAACCCGGATTTCACCGATAAAGCTGTCCATGATCTATCTTCCTTCTGTCACTGGCGCGTCGGGTAGGTGCCCACAAGGCAGATGATGAACGAAAGGGGAAAGCTGGGCATGATGTTGTCGTGCGGCAGGGACCCGCCGGTCGATGGCAGCAGGGTGTTTTCACCCGGCACCGGGCTGGTTGCCCCCGCCAGATTGGCCGGCACGTACATCACGTCGCCGCCGACGGCGTTGGCGAACATCAGGTTGGCGCCCGGCGTTACCGATGTGGCCGGTTGGTTGGTGACGTTGAAGGTGTGGTTGTGCGACGGAATATTGCTGGCCTGAAGGGTCACCGTCTCGACGCCGCTGGTCTGCTGCCCGACGATGTAGTTGGCCATGTCCGGCGCCTGCCCCTGGCCGACGGGCAGTCGGCCCCGGAAATCGGGCAAGCCGAAATTGGAGACTCCGTCGCCGCCCCAGGTGGTGCCGAGCAGCGAGTACAGCGCCTCGTACTCATTGATCCGCAGAAGAGTGCCGTCGCAGAGGTGCCACCCGTTGGGGGCGTAAGACGTCACCATCATACGGATTTCGCCGACATAACTGTCCATGAATCAATACTCCGTAGAAATTGGTTGCGGCACGTTAGTTGCGCGACGGGTAGAGGCCGACCGTCGCGATGCAGAAATTGACGACGGTGTAGGGCTGCCGGTTCTCGTGTGCCGCATTGCCACCGGTCACGCCAATGATGGCGTTGTTGAGCGGGGTCACGCTGTTGGTGGGCGCGCCATAGACCGGGTGCACGGCGGTGTCGGTGGCCACCGCCGGGTTGGTGGTCGCGAAGTAGTTGTTGATAATGGCGGTCTTGTTGCCGAGCGCCGTGGTTGCCTGGATCGTGTGGTTGTGC
Source organism: Pseudomonadota bacterium (assembly GCA_023416195.1). Classification (GTDB taxonomy): domain Bacteria; phylum Pseudomonadota; class Alphaproteobacteria; order Azospirillales; family Azospirillaceae; genus Azospirillum. The sequence goes on from JAEZID010000064.1 coordinate 8,256, forward strand.
GCCGGCATGGTGGCGTTGGTGAGGGTCACCGCCTCCGCACCACCGGCTGCGCCCACCTTGTAAGAGAAGGCCCCCTTAATGCCTTGGGCCAGCGGCACGCGACCGCGCAGATCGGGCAGGTTGAAATTCGTCTTGTTGTCACCTCCATAGGAGAAGCCGAGCAGCGCGAACAATGCCTGGTTCTGGCTGATCTGCATGACGGCACCGTTGCAGAGCGCCCAGTACTTCGGCGCCCAGTTGAACCCGAACATCCGGATTTCGCCGATGAAAAAGTCTGACAAATTCTCCTCCTTATTCAACCGATGGTTGTATTTCCGGCGCTGGCACGGATGCCTTTGGAAAATCGGTGCCGCGCTCGATTGTGGGGGGACTGAGTGTGGGGGCGTCAGGACCGTTCCGGGTCCGGCCAAGGACGGGGTTGTCGGACAGCGATGTCGTGGCGCTTCGGCATGATCCCGTACCTCCCTTGGCCCAGGCAATTCCCGGAAACATAGAACGACCACGGCGGAACACGTCCGCCGTATCGACAGTCTCCGGTACTATGCCGTTAAACAAAGCAGAGCAACTGACGTAGGTCTATAGCTTTAAGGGGAGTTCTGTGTGATAACGCAATTTTGGCGTGATTTTTGCGGTTGAGGTATCCCGGGCGCGCATACCTAGGAGTGAATTTCGGCGATTCCGGTTGCCCGTGGCTTGTCCCGCAACCACGGCGGAGGCGCCGATCCGAGCGCCGTTTCCCGACTCGGCCCGCCCGTTCCGACCAAGTGCGCGGCTCTGAAACCCTGCAACCGGGTATGGACCTGTACCGGGTCTCCTGCTATAATTAGTGAATAGCGGGTTTTTCTCTGGATGGTAGCAGATTTATCGTGCCGTCGCTTTGGTCCGGCCGAACCGATACGGGAGTGGCAAACGTGAGTTCCTTGCATGACGACAGCGCGGCCGGGCGGACGTCCGAAACCGGGGACGAGCGGAAGCGGATGTGGCATGCGCCGACCCTCCGGGTGTTCGACGCCAAGGATGCGAAGAACGGCCAAACTGGTAGTAATGATGGCGGAGGCAGCGGCTCAACTTGGTCTTAATCGCATGTAGCGGTGGTTTGGATGTTGATGCGGCCAAGGCGTCGCCTTACCCCGTGTCCTACTGTTGACCGATGTCCATTGCTGGTGCCCTGACGGCCGGAGGTGGTGCGGAGCCTGTGGACTTCGGCCGCCTTTTCGCTGCCATGCATCTTGTTCCGGCGGGTCGCTCCCGCACCTGGGGTGGGGGCGGCGTGGCATTGGGTTGCTGCGACGGCAGCGCCCTGGCACCGCCGGACCGCCCGGCTGGCGTCGCGGCGGTACTCGATGGGCGGATCGATAATCGGAGCGACCTTCTGCGCGCTCTGGGGCAGGAAGGGCGGTCGCCGCCCGACGCCGCCCTGTTGGCCCTGGCCTATGAACGCTGGGGCGAGGATTTCCTGGACCGAATCGTCGGGGATTTCGCGTGCGCCCTGTGGGACGGCGCGGCGCGTCGCCTGATCCTTGGACGCGACCCGGCCGGCATGCGCCCGCTGCACCATTGGACCGGCGCCGGCCTGTTGCTGTTCGCCAGCGAGCCGCGCGCCCTGCTGGCCGACCCGCGCGTGCCGAAGGTCATCGACGAACGTTTCCTGGCCGGATGGCTGACGCTGCTGCCGCGGCAGGACACCTCCACGGTCTTTCGCGGCATCGAACGCGTGCCGCCCGGCCACGCGCTCGTCATCGAGGCCGGGGGCGCCCGGCGGTTGCACCGTTTCTGGCGGCCGGAAACCATTCCGGTCCTGCGGCTTGCGCGCGACGAGGACTATGCCGACGCCGTACGCGCGGCGCTGGACGAGGCGGTGCGCTGCCGTCTTCCGTCGACGGGGACGGTCGGCACTTGGCTCAGCGGGGGGCTGGACAGTTCCAGTGTGACGGCCTTGGCCGCCCGGCACCTCGCCGGGCAAGGGCGCCGGCTGACCTCCTTCACCGCCGTGCCGGCCGTAGCGCCCGACCCGGCCCTCTATCCTCATTGCTTCTGCGACGAAGGGCCGCTGGCCGCCACCGTCGCCCGCGACCATCCCAACATCGACCATGTGCTGGTGCGCAACGACGCCTCCCCCCTGCTCGACGCCATGGACCGCCGCAGTCTGACCACCGACCAGCCGGTGAGCATCGCCGCGAACGTCACCTGGGTGGACGCCGTCGGGCGGGAGGCGCAACGGCGCGGCATCCGCGTGCTTCTGGGCGGTGGGGCCGGGAACTTCACGATCAGCTACAACGGCGTGCTGTTGCCCGCGACGCTGCTGCGGCATGGGCGGATCGTGGCGCTGGCCCGCGAAGCCTGGGCCATGCACCGGAACGGGCGGCGCTGGCTTGGCATTCTCGACCAGACCCTGCGGCCGTTCGTTTCCGTCGGCTTGCGCCGGCGTCTGCGCCGGGCCCTGGGACGGCAGGAGCCCGGCATTTACGACCTGTGCGCCATCAACCCGGCCTTCGCCCGCGAGATGGGGCTGGAGGAGCAGGCCCAGGCACTGGGGGCGGACATGATGAACGCCGACCCGAGCGATGGACGGGTCTGGAGGGCATCGGTCCTCCACAGGTCCGACCGTGGCATGGTGGTGGCGGCCATGCGGCGGCTGTTCGGCGTGGAAGGGCGCGACCCGACCGCCGACCGCCGGGTGATGGAGCTGTGCCTGTCCATTCCGGAGGAGCAGTTCCTTCGCAACGGCGAGCCGCGCGCCCTGATCCGCCGCGCCATGGCCGGCATCCTGCCGCCGGAGATCCTGGCGGAGCGCCGCAAGGGCCTGCAATCGGCCGACTGGCACCTGGGATTCACCGCCGCCCGGCCCGAGATGCTGCGGGAAATCGAGCGGCTGGAGGCCAGCCCGATGGCGCGCCGCTGCCTAGACCTGCCACGGCTGCGCCGGACCCTGGAGGATTGGCCGACCGGCGGCTGGCACAGGCCGGAGGTGCAGGTCAACGCCATGCTGGCGCTCAGTCGTGGGCGGTGGGCCGGGCGCGTCATCCGCCGAATCGAGGGCGGGGGCGGGTG
>JAEZID010000490.1 GCA_023416195.1 Pseudomonadota bacterium
TTACTCCCTGGTGATTCGCGCGTCTCACCGCCTGAGGTGTCAAGGATCCGGTGGCCGGGCTGTTGGGCAACAAGGCAACAAACGTGTGCCGCGCGGCCCGCGGCCGGCGGGTCAGCACCATGCGCACCAGGACGTACAGCGCCAACCCGGCGGACGCCACGCCGGTGAACACGAACAGGCCGCGCGGGCCCAGCAGATCCATCAACAGGGCGCCGGGGAGAGGGCCGATCATGGCTCCGGCGGCCCAGGCCAGAAGCAGCCCGCTGATGGTTGGAACCACCCGCTCGCGCGGAACGAGGTCGCACGCATGCGCCACGCAGACTGCGTACGCGCACAGCGCCAAGCCGCCCCAGGCGGCAATGGCTGCGGTGATGAGCGCGGGCCCCGCGTCCATGGGCAGTTCGGCGATGATGGCCGAGACCACCGCGGTTCCGGCACCGATGAGCGCAATGACGACGCGCCGGTCCAGCCGGTCGGAGAGCCAACCGAGCGGCCATTGCAGCAGCAGGTTGCCGCCCTGAAGCGCGATGAGCAGGGCCGCCGCCGCCTCCACGGACATTCCCATGCCAAGCCCATACAGCGGGGCCAAAGTGACAACCGGCGCGTTTACGAATCCAACCACAAAGCACCCCACGAACGCCGACGAGGCGCGGTTGGTGAGATCGCGCAGCCCCAGTGTCGCCAAACGCGGCGGTGCCGGTGGATCGGCCAGCGTAAAGGCCACCGGCAGCAATGCCAGCAGCAGCAGTGCGTTGAGCGCCATGAACAGCCGGTCGCCGTCCACCGGAGCGATACCGACGAGAAGTGGGCCTGTCGCCAACGCGAGTTTGGTGATCACCATGTAGCTTGCGAACATCCGACCGCGCTGGCGGCCTTGCGCGCGCACGCTGATCCACCCTTCTATGGCGGTGAAGAGGCCCGCCATGCAGGCGCCGTTGATGGCACGCAGCGCCATCCACACGCCGATGTGCGCAGCCAGGGCAAAGGCGAGCGCGACGATGGCCAAGATGGTGGCGAGGGCGACGAACGCACGAATAAAGCCGATGCGCCGGATGCACCACGGCGCCGCCAGGCACCCGCCCATGAAACCAAAGCCGTAGGCCGTGGCCACCAGGCCGAATTCAGTCGTTGAAACACCCGCCGCTTGCAGGCGCAGAGGGAGCAATGCCTGAAGAAAGCCGTTGGCACCTTGCAGCAGCGTGGCACCGGCGACAATGGACAGGGCAGGGACTTCGACACCCCTCATGCGGTCACCGGAGCGATGATGAGAAAAGGAAGACGGCGGATGGTTCAATGACCACAAGGACTCGGCATGAATTGGCGAAGCGCTGGCGGGTCTCCTTATCAGCGTGCCGGCATGAGTCCATCCCGTGCATTTTCGGCCTGCCCAGCCGCCCAGTACAATGGCCCGCCACGATGTTTCGGAAAGCCATAGCCGTAGGTAAGGACCAGATCGATGTCGGAGGCGCGTGCCGCGATGTTGTTCTCCAGTACGAGCCGCGCCTCGTCGACGATCGCTGCCATGGCGCGGCGCTGGATCTCCTCACGCGAGAGGGGGCGCGGACGGCTCCCGCGCTCGGCGCGCGCTTTTTCCACCAGCGCGGCGACGGCTGGATCGGGAACTCTCCTGCCGCCCTCATAACGATACCAGCCGGTGCCGGTCTTGCGGCCGAGACGGCCGAGCTCAACCAACCATTCCAGCACCGGCACGGCGCTCCTGTCACCGGTCTCGGCCTGCTTGCGCCGGCGATTTGCCCAGGCGATGTCCAGCCCTGACAGGTCGGACACCGAGAACGGGCCCATGGCGAAGCCGAAAGCCTCGATCGCGGCGTCGATCTCCTCCGGCAAGGCGCCGGCCAACAGCATCTCCTCGCATTGCGCGCGGTAGGCGTTGTAGATCCGGTTGCCGATAAAGCCTTCACCGACCCGCGCAACCACCGCGACCTTGCCGAGTTTGCCACCGAGCTTGAGCGCCGTCGTCAGCACATCCGGCGACGTCCTTGCCCCGCGCACCACCTCAAGCAGCTTCATGACATGGGCCGGTGCGAAGAAGTGTAGGCCGACCACGCGCTCCGGGCGGGCCGTGGCGGCGGCGAGCGCGTCGAGGTCGAGATAGGAGGTGTTGGAGGCGAGGATTGCCTCCGGCCGCAAGATCCCGTCCAGCGTGCAAAGCAGCTCCTGCTTGACCGACATGTCCTCGAAGACCGCTTCCAGAACGAGGTCGCAACCGGCGAGATCCGCGAGATCGGTGCTCGTGGTCAGCGTGGCGGGCTTGGCCGCCTTGGCGAGGAAACCGTCGATCCGCTGGCCTGCGGCGTCGAGAGCCTCGGGCGTGGAGTCGATCAGCGTCACCGGCAGACCGGCGCCGAGGAAGGCGGCGGCGATGCCCGAGCCCATTGTGCCGGCACCGACGATGCCGACCGTGCCGACGGGCCGCGGCTTCACGCCGGCGAGCCCGTCGATGCGCGCGGCGTCGCGCTCGGCGAAGAACAGATAGCGCAGCGCCGCCGCCTCCTCGGATTGACGGAGGCGCTGGAAGACGGCGCGTTCCTCCGCCAGGGCCACATCGAACGGCTCGCCCGCGGCGCGCCGGAACGCCGCGACCTGCTCCTGGGCGTAGGGGCGGTTGCGGCCGCGCCTGAGCGCCGCTTCGGCGACCTTCTCGAAGGCGGCCGGATCGACCGGCATCGCGGGGCGGTCGCGCAGCCGCCGCTTCGCGCCGTTCAGGGAGAGCGCAAAGGCGGCGGCCTCCGCGCGCAGATCCTGGACGACCGCATCGACCAGCCCCAGCGTCCGGGCTTCCGGCGCCGTGACCCGTCGGCAGGTCGAGACGATCTCCAGCGCCGTCGCGGCGTCCGTCAGGCGCGTCAGGCGCACCGTGCCGCCGGCGCCTGGAATGATCCCGAAGGTGCCTTCCGGCAAACCGACGACGGCATCGGTCCTGGCGACGCGTCCGTCGCAGCCCAGCGCGATTTCGTACCCGCCGCCCAGCGCCGCGCCATGGATCGCCGCCACCACCGGCTTCGGGCAGGCCTCGATCGCGGCGATCACCGCCGGCATCTGCGGATCGCCGAGCGGAGCGGAGAATTCGCGCAGGTCCGAGCCGGCGACGAAGGTCGAACCGGCGCCGATCAGCACCCCGACGGTCAATTCCGCATCGGCCGCCAACTCCGCGATGGCGGCGACGATGCCCTGGCGCACGGCCAGGGAGCCGGCATTGACCGGCGGATTGTCGATCACGATGAAGGCAACCGGCCCGGCGCGTTCGATCCTGACGGGAAGGGCTGCAGCGGCGGGCGGATTCGTCTCTGCTGACTGTGCTGACATCGGGTGTTCCTATCGGACTGCGCCGCGAAGATTATGTTTCGTTCTTCTTCTTGAGGTCTCTTGAGGGGGGCGCTCTGCCGGGTGCCCGGTACGGACGCGGGCAACCCGGTTCGAGGAGCGCGCCACCCGCCCCGACCGCTTCCGCGCTGCCGCTCCAGGATGGTCCGGGGGCGACAGCCCAGAGGCCGGTCAGGACGCCACGGCCGCCAGATTGGCCGTCCGTTGCAGCCAGTTCGGATCGATCTCGGGCACGGACGCGATCAGGAGGCCGGTGTAGGGATCGTACGGCGGGGACAGCACCTCGTCCTTGGACCCCTGTGCAACGA
>JAEZID010000331.1 GCA_023416195.1 Pseudomonadota bacterium
TCGCGCAGGCGGAATTCGCGCTGGTCGGCGCCGACCAGCTCGATCTCCGCGCCGGACAGATCAACCGAGGAGGTGATGATCGACAGGTTTGGCACGGTCGAGACCACGGCGGCGTCCTCCAGCGGCATGCTGTCGAACAGCACGTCGTAGATGCCGACGCGCCGGTCGGCGCGCGGAATGCCGAGGCCGGTGGAAGCGTTGCCCTGAGGATCGAGGTCGATCACCAGCACCCGCTTGCCGATGGCGGCGAGGGCCGTCGCCAGATTGATGGTCGTGGTCGTCTTACCGACGCCGCCCTTCTGGTTGGCGATGGCAATGACACGCGCGGTCGGCGACATGGGTGCCTCTTGGGAAGCCTCGGAGCGGAGAAGATTCTGGTTCGCGGTCTTAGACACGGTCGATACCACTCACACGCAGGATGGTTCCGGTGGGGTCGGTGCGGCTGTCAAAACGCTCGGTCCGCATCATCCAATATTTGGTGGTATCGGTCAATTCTTCCTCCACATTTTGGCCTTTGGGGAAGATGCCGACACCACGGTTTCCGATGAACGGATGCGCCCAGGACAGCAGGTCGGACAGGGGGGCGAGGGCGCGCGCGCTGACCACATCGGCGGCTATGGGCGGGACGGCCTCGATCCGCTTGTTGTGCACCGTCACGCGCGTGTCGGCGGCCCTTGCGGCCTCCCGCAGGAAGGCGCATTTGCGCGCGTCGCTCTCGATCATGTGCACCTCGGGCACGCCCATGATGGCGAGCACGAGGCCGGGAAAGCCGGCCCCGCTGCCGAGATCCACGAGGACGCGAGCCGACTCCGGGATCAGGGGGAAGAGCTGGGCCGAGTCCAGAAAATGCCGCCGCCAGGAGTCGGGGAGGGTGGACGACCCGACGAGGTTGATCTTCGGCTGCCACTTGCGCAGCGTGGCTTCATAGGCGGCGAGGCGGTCCAGCGTTTCACGTGAAACACCGGTGGCTTCCTGAAACGCCGCAGCGTCGAAACGGATCATCAAACCGCCACCTTCTCGTCACGCCGCTTCACATGGCGGAGCAGGGCGACCAGAGCCGCCGGGGTCATGCCGGGGATGCGCGCCGCCGCGCCCAGCGTCGCCGGCCGCGACTGCCGCAGCTTCTGCCGGATCTCGGCCGACAGGCTGCCGATGGCGTCCGGGTCGAGATCGTCGGGAAGCTCCAGCGCCTCGTCCTTGCGGAAGGCACGGATGTCCGCTTCCTGGCGGTCGAGGTAGCCGGCGTATTTGCCGTCGATCTCCAACTGCTCGGCGATGTCCGCCGGGATCTCGCCCAGCTCGGGCCACAGTCGGGACAGGGCCGCGAGGTCCAGATCCGGGTAGCGCAGCAGGTCGGCGGCAGAGCGGCGCACGCCGTCCTGGTTGACCGGAAGTCCCTGGCGCAGCAACTCGGCCGGCGTCGCCTGAAGCGAGCGAACCAGTTCACGCGACGCGGCGAGCGCGGCGGCCTTGGCCGTGTAGGCGTCGCGGCGCACCGAACCGACGCAGCCGATGGCGAGACCCTTCGCCGTCAGCCGCTGGTCGGCGTTGTCGGCGCGCAGCAGCAACCGGTATTCGGCGCGCGAGGTGAACATGCGGTACGGCTCGTTGGTGCCCCGGCTGATCAGGTCGTCAATCAGCACCCCGATGTAGGCGTCGGCGCGGTCGAGCACGAAGCCCTCCGCCGAACCGCCGGCCGACAGCGCGGCGTTGATGCCGGCCATCAGACCCTGAGCCGCCGCTTCCTCGTACCCCGTCGTTCCATTGATCTGGCCGGCGAAGAACAGGCGCGGCACACGCCGCGTCTCCAGCGTCGGCTTCAGCTCGCGCGGATCGACGAAGTCATATTCGATGGCGTAGCCGGGGCGGACCATCTCCGTCCGCTCCAGGCCCGGCATGCTCTTCAGAATGCCAAGCTGAACGTCGCGGGGCAGGGACGTCGAAATGCCGTTCGGGTAGACGGTATCGTCGTCCAGCCCTTCGGGTTCCAGGAAGATCTGGTGCCGTTCCTTGTCGGCAAAGCGGACGACCTTGTCCTCGATGGACGGACAGTAGCGCGGACCGGTGCTCTGGATCTGGCCGGAATACATCGGCGCGCGGTGCAGGTTCGCGCGGATCAGCGCGTGCGCCTCCGGCGTCGTCCAGGTGATCGCGCAGTCGATCTGCGGCGTGTCGATCCGATCGGTCAGATAGGAGAAGGGTGGGGGCGGCACGTCGCCCGGCTGCTTCTCCAACGCGTCCCAGTCGATGGTCTTGCCGTCGAGGCGGGGCGGGGTGCCGGTCTTCAGCCGGCCAAGCGGGAAGCCGAACCGGGCCAGCGTGTCGGACAGGCCGAGGGCGGGGGCCTCGCCGACACGACCGGCCGGGATGGTCTCCTCGCCGATGTGGATCAGGCCGCGCAGGAAGGTGCCGGTGGTCAGCACCACCGCGCCGGCGCCGATGGTCTCACCGGCGCCGGTCACGACGCCGGAAACGCGGCCGTTGCCGTCGATGGTCAGGTCCTCGGCGCCGCCGGCTTCGATGGTCAGGTTCTCCTGTTCGGCCAGGATGGCCTGCATGGCCTGACGGTACAGCTTGCGGTCGGCCTGGGCGCGCGGACCACGGACGGCCGGTCCTTTGCTCCGGTTCAGGATCCGGAACTGGATGCCGCCACGGTCGATGGCGCGGGCCATGACGCCGTCCAGCGCGTCGATCTCGCGCACGAGATGCCCCTTCGCCAACCCGCCGATGGCTGGGTTGCACGACATCTCGCCGATGGTTTCGACCTTGTGGGTGAGAAGCAGCGTGCGCGCACCCATGCGCGCCGCAGCCGCCGCAGCCTCGCACCCGGCGTGGCCGCCGCCGACAACAATGACGTCGAATGTTCGCATGGGCGGAAGATAGCGGAGTCAGCCGCCAACGCCAAGCATGGTGACGCGCCTCAGCCGCGTTTCACGTGAAACACCGGCCTGTCACTTGCCGATGCAGAAATCCCGGAAGATGACGTCGAGCAGATCTTCCACGTCGACCTGGCCGGTGATCCGCCCGAGCGCGCGGCTGGCGAGACGGACGTCCTCGGCCATCAGCTCGGGAAGGGGAGCCGTCAACGCGCGGCGCAACGCATCGCGACACTCTTCCAAGGCGGAACGGTGACGGGCGCGGGTCAGGGCCGGGACGCCGCTTCCGGCCAGCCGATCCGCGCTAAACGCCGTCAAACGCTCTTCCAAGGACGGAAGCCCGACACCGGTGCGCGCCGAAACCGCGATGGCCGGAACGCCGGCGACCGCCGGCGGGATCGCGTCCACCACATCCGTCTTGTTCAGCACGACGACGGTGTCGGCATCGACCAGCGCCACCGTGGCCGGATCCAGGGCGGGCAGTGTGGTCGCGTCGAAGACGGCGATCTTCACATCGGCCTTGGCCGCGCGGTCGAGGGCACGGCGGATGCCTTCCTCCTCCACCTCGTCGGCGGCCGCTTCGCGCAGCCCCGCCGTGTCGGCCAGGACGACCGGATAGCCGCCTAGGTCCAGATGCACTTCGATCACGTCACGGGTGGTGCCGGCGCGGGCCGACACGATGGCCGCCTCCCGCCGGGCGAGGGCGTTCAGCAGGCTGGATTTGCCGGCGTTCGGCGCGCCGACGATGGCGATGTGCAGACCCTCGCGCAGGCGTTCGCCGCGTCCATTGTCGTCCAGGTGAGCGTCGATCTCGCGGGCGAGCGTTTCGAGGACGGGACGGGCGGTGTCCGACACGCCGGACGGCAGGTCCTCGTCGGGGAAGTCGATGTCCGCCTCGATGTGGGCGAGGGATCGCGTCAGGCGTTCCCGCCAGCCGTCGTAGAGCGTCCCGAGCGCGCCGTCCATCTGGCGCAGCGCCTGCCGACGCTGCGCGGCCGTCTCCGCATCCACCAGATCGGCGACCGCTTCGGCCTCGGTCAGGTCGAGCTTGCCGTTCTCGAAGGCGCGGCGGGTGAACTCGCCGGGCTCGGCGACGCGCAGGCCAGGTTGGGAGGACAGAGCCTCGACCACCCCCGCGACAACGGCGCGCCCGCCGTGCAGGTGCAGCTCCACCACATCCTCACCGGTGAAGCTGCGCGGTGCGGTGAAATAAAGGACGAGGGCGTCGTCCAGCACCTCGCCGGTCTTCGGATCGCGCAGCTTGGCGAGCGTCGCTTCGCGGGGACGGGGCAGGGGCCGGCCGGTCAGGGCGGTCAGCGCGGCTCCGGACGCGGGGCCCGAAACGCGAACCACCGCCACACCGGCGCGGCCGGGGGCGGTGGCAAGGGCGAAGATGGTCGCGGTCATGGTGGGTGCTTGGGTACGCTCAGCCGAGCTGCTCGGGCGTCAAGGTCTTCTGGTCCGGGGTCAGCATCAGACGTTCGACCCGGCCACCCTGCACAAGATGCTTTTCCAGGATCTGGTCGATGTCGGCGGGGGTGCGGAAGGTGTACCAGACGCCCTCCGGATAGACGACCAGGGTCGGCCCAAGCTCGCAACGGTCGAGGCAGCCGGCGGAGTTGATGCGCACCCGGCCGTCCAGCCCCAGTTCACGGGCGCGGGCCTTCATATAGTCGCGCAGCTTTTCAGATCCCTTGGCGGCGCAGGAGCCGCGCTTGTGCCCTTCGGGGCGGAGGTTCGTGCAGCAGAAGACGTGGGCTTCGAAATAGAGCTTCGGATCGGTCACTTTCGTCCATCCTGTCCCATGGCCGCGGCCAGCTGGGTCCAAAACATTTTCTGAAGCTGCTCCACCCCCTGGATCCCGGCGGGAAGCCACGTCTTCATCACCGTCTCGGGATCCATCGCGTGCAGGCTGGCCCGCATGCGGTCCTCGATCTCCTGCATCATGGCGTCCTGCATCGGCTTGACGTCCGGCAGGCCCAAAAAGTGGCGCGCCTCTTCCGGCGTGCAATCGATGTCGATGGTGATCTTCATGGCCCCATTCCCTTTGGAAAGCGCGCGGGTCGCAGGAATTTAGGGTTGAGCGCCGCTTCGGCTCATGTCCCACTATACAGATAGGAAGCCCTGGCGCAACGCCACCACCGCGCCAGTTTATTCCGTGACGAACCAGCGAACGGAAACGCGCCGCATGTCCGCCAATCTGCTCGGTCGGGAGACCAGCCCCTACCTGCTTCAGCACAAGGACAACCCGGTGCATTGGATGCCCTGGGGCACCGAGGCGTTCGAGCGCGCCAAGCGGGAGAACAAGCCGGTGCTGCTGTCGGTCGGCTACGCCGCCTGCCACTGGTGCCACGTCATGGCGCACGAGAGCTTCGAGAATCCCGAGATCGCCGACCTGATGAACCGCCTGTTCATCAACATCAAGGTGGACCGGGAGGAACGGCCGGATGTCGACCAGATCTACCAGTCGGCCCTGGCGCTGCTGGGCCAGCAGGGCGGGTGGCCGCTGACCATGTTCCTGACCCCCGATGCGGAACCCTTCTGGGGCGGCACCTATTTCCCGCCGAACGCCCGCTACGGCCGCCCTGGCTTCGCCGACGTGCTGCAGGGCGTGGCCGAGACCTACCGGAGCAAGCCGGACAACGTCGCCCAGAACGTCACCGCCCTGAAGGACGCGCTGGGCAAGCTGGCGGAGAACAAGACGGCCGGCGCCATCGACGTCTCCGTGATCGACCATGTCGCCGAACGGCTGGCCCGCGAGGTCGATCCCTTCCACGGCGGCATCGGCAGCGCGCCGAAGTTCCCGCAGGTTCCCATCTTCGAACTGTTCTGGCGCGCGTGGCAGCGGACGGGAAGGGAGCCGTACCGGCAGGCCGTGCTGAACACGCTGGCGCACATGAGCCAGGGCGGCATCTACGACCATCTGAGCGGCGGCTTCGCTCGCTACTCCGTGGACGAGATGTGGCTGGTGCCGCATTTCGAGAAGATGCTCTACGACAACGCGGCGCTTCTCGACCTGCTGACCCTGGTCTGGCAGGAGACGCGGGAGCCGCTGTTCGAGGCGCGCATCCGGGAGACGGTCGGCTGGCTGCTGCGCGAGATGATCGCGGAGGGCGGCGCCTTCGCCGCGACCCTGGACGCCGACAGCGAGGGCGAGGAGGGCCTCTTCTACATCTGGAACGAGGAGGAGGTCGACCGGCTGCTCGGCCCCGACGCTGCGGTCTTCAAGCGGGTCTACGGCGTGACGCCGAACGGCAACTGGGAAGGGGTGACGATCCTCAACCGCCTGCACCAGATCGCCTTGTTGGACGACGCGACCGAGGCCAAGCTGGCCGAGTGCCGCGCCGCGCTGTGGCGTGAGCGCGAGAAGCGCGTCCGGCCGGGCTGGGACGACAAGGTGCTGGCCGACTGGAACGGGCTGATGATCGCGGCGCTCACCCACGCCGGGTTGGCGCTCGACGAGCCCACATGGATCGCGGCGGCGGAGCGCGCCTTCGCCTTCGTGCGCGACCGCATGACCGAGGACGGGCGCCTGCTGCACAGCTGGCGGGCAGGGCAGTTGAAGCACCGCGCGACGCTGGACGACCACGCCCACATGGCGCGGGCCGCCCTGGCGCTGCACGAGGCGACCGGCGACAAGGCGTTCCTCGACCAGGCGCGGAGCTGGGTGGGGGTGCTGGATCAGCGTTTCTGGGACGTCCAGGCCGGCGGCTATTTCTACACGGCCGACGACGCCACGGACCTGATCGTGCGGACGAAGTCGGCGCACGACAGCGCCATTCCCAGCGGCAACGGCACGATGCTGGCCGTGCTGGCGACGCTCTATCACCGCACCGGGGAGGAGCTGTACCGGACCCGCGCCGACGCTCTGGTGACCGCCTTTTCCGGCGAGCTGAGCCGCAACTTCTTCCCGTTGCCGACCTTCCTCAACGCCGTGGAGCTTTTGCAGAACGCCCTTCAGATCGTCATCGTCGGCGATCCGAAGAACGCCGATGCGGCGGCGTTGCGGAGGGCGGTGCTCGACCGGTCGTTGCCCAACCGCATCCTCTCCCTCGTGCCGCCGGGAACCGACCTGCCAGCCAGCCACCCGGCCTACGGCAAGGGAATGCAGAATGGGGCGGCCACCGCCTATGTCTGCATGGGCATGACCTGCTCGCCCCCGGTGACCTCGGCCGAGGCCCTGGGCGACGCGCTGGACCGGAGGTG
>JAEZID010000509.1 GCA_023416195.1 Pseudomonadota bacterium
GAGGCGACGCCGACCAACGTGGTGGCCAGCGCCCTGTTCGCCGATGGGGCGGCGGCGGCCGTGGTCCGGGTGGGCGAGGGGAGCGGGCCGCGCCTGATCGCCAGCGGGGAGCACACCTGGCCGGACACCCGCGACGTCATGGGCTGGCGGGTCGAGAGCGACGGGTTCGGCGTCATCTTCAGCCAGGACATTCCCGACCTGATCCGCACGCGGCTGGGGCCGGTGGTGGAACGCTTCCTGGACGGGCAGGGGGTGGCGCGCGGCGACCTTGCCGGGCTGGTCTGCCACCCTGGCGGGGCCAAGGTGCTGCACGCGCTGGAGGAGGTCCTCGCCCCCGTATCGGACGGGCTGGAGGACGCCTGGGCGGTGCTGCGCGCCTGCGGAAACATGTCGGCGGCGAGCGTGATGTTCGTGCTGGAACGGCGGATCGCCGGCGGGGCCGAGGGGCCGCAGCTGATGAGCGCGCTGGGACCGGGCTTCACCGCCGCGCTGGCCCTGCTGGAGCTGTGACGATGGAGTTGGCGACGATGGGAGTGCCGCAGGTCGTCGTGCTGCTGGTCGCCGCGCAGAGGCTGGCGGAACTGGTCCTGGCGCGGCGGAACACGCAACGGTTGCTGGCCGAGGGGGCGCGGGAGGCCGGGGCGGCGCACTACCCGCTGTTCGTCGCCCTGCACGCCGGGTGGCTGGCCGCGCTGTTCCTGGGCACGCCGGCCGACGCGCCGGTGGACGGGGCCTTGATGGCCCTGTTCCTGGCCTTGCAGGCGGGGCGGGTCTGGGTGGTCGCCAGCCTGGGACGGTTCTGGACGACGCGGGTGGTGACTCTGCCGGGGGCGCCGCTGGTGCGGCGGGGGCCGTTCCGCTGGGTGCGCCACCCCAACTATCTGGTGGTGGCGGGGGAACTGGCCGTGCTGCCGCTGGCCTTCGGGGAGGTCTGGATGGCGGTGCTGTTCTCGGCGCTGAACCTGCCGCTGACCCTGCACCGCATTCGGGTCGAGGAGGCCGCGCTGGGCGATCGCCGGGCGATCACGCGGCCAAGAAGCAGGCCAGCGTGACGCAACCGGCGATGGCCGCGCCGTCCAGGTGGTTGGGGAAGGCGTGCCAGAACTCGTCCTTGCTGACGGGCTCCGGCTCGTCGTACTCGTCCAGCCACAGGCCGGCGGGCAGGCCGCCGTTGGTGCGCTCGGCGATCGCGCCCGACAGATGGGCCATGGCAACCGCCAGATAGCAGAACTTCACGAAATTCAGCAGGAAGGCCATGGTGCCGCCGGCCTCGGCGATCGGGTCGGTGACCCCGCCCATGGCGGCCACGGCGGTCGCCATCGCCACGGCCGCCGCGAAGGGAATGGCAACGACCGACAGCAGGCGGCTGGTGTCGACGCGGCGTGCGTTGGGAACGATGATGGCCATGGCTTCCGAAACTCCGTGTGCGAATGACCTCCTTTCTGGGGGGATAGGGTTAACGGGACGTTATCGATAACCTTTGGTTACAGGCCATTCCACCTTTGCGCAGACGCGGGTATGCTCCTTACCCGTTCGAAGGGAGTGGTTCCGGTGGCTGGGGGCATGCACGCAAACAATTTGGATGGCATCGACCTGCTGCGCCCACTGCCGGCGGAGGAGCGGGCGGCCATCGCGCGCCAGTGCCGCTGGCGCCACTTCCAGGCGGACGAGCTGATCATCGACCATCTGGGGGAGACCCGCGACGCGGTCTTCATCGTCGAAGGGCGGGTGCGGGTGCTGAGCCATTCCGCCTCGGGCCGCGAGATCAGCTTCGACGACATCGAGGCGGGCGGCTTCTTCGGCGAGATGTCGGCCATCGACGGCCTGCCGCGCTCGGCCTCGGTCGCGGCGGTGGAGGACGGGACGCTGGTCGCCTTCCTGGCGCCCAAGCCCTTCCAGGATCTCGTCACCGGGCACCCCGACCTGGCCATCGCGGTGATGAAGCGGCTGTGCCGGGTGGTGCGGCTGACCACCGACCGCATCATGGAGCTGTCCACCCTGGGCGCCAACAACCGGGTCCATGCGGAGCTGCTGCGCCTTGCCAAGCGGGGGCGGATGGAGGGCAAGGCCGCCGTCATCGCGCCGATTCCGGTCCATGCGGACATCGCCAGCCGGGTCAGCACCACCCGCGAGACGGTCGCCCGCGTTCTGAGCGATCTTGCCAAGGAAAGGCTGGTCGAGCGGCGGGCCGACGCGCTGGTCGTGCGCGACGTGCGCCGGCTGGAGGAGCTGGTCGAGGACGTGCGCGGCGGGGCATGAGAGAAAGGGCGTGAAAACCCGGCTGGATGAGGGGCTTATAGGCTCGCGTTTCTTCGATTGCGTACGGTAGAGTGCGCGCGCTTCGCCCCCCTGCACAAGTTCTACGCCGATGCCGCACTCCACCACGCTCGACGAGGTGCTGATCATCCTGCTGGCCGCCGTGGCCGTGGTGCCTCTGTTCCAGCGGTTGAGGTCCAGCCCGGTGCTGGGCTATCTCGTCGCCGGCATGCTGATCGGGCCGCATGGGCTGGGCGTGGTCGGCAACCTGGAAAGCGCCACCTTTCTCGCCCACTTCGGCGTCGTCTTCCTGCTGTTCGCCATCGGGCTGGAACTGTCGGTGGAGCGCCTGCGGGTGATGCGGCGCACCGTCTTCGGGCTGGGCACCTTGCAGGTGGTGGTCACGGTGGCGGGCGGCTGGGCGGTCGGCCGTCTCTTCGGGCTCACCAGTCCGGCGGCGTTGGTCGTGGCCGGCGGCGTGGCGCTGTCCTCCACCGCCGTGGTCCTGCAAATCCTGATCGAGCGGAACGAACTGACCGCCCGTCACGGGCGCGTGTCCTTCGCCGTGCTGCTGCTTCAGGATCTCGCGGTGGTGCCGCTGCTGGTCCTCGTGCCGCTGCTCGGCACCTACGAGGCGAACATCGCGACGGCGATGGGGCTCGCCGCCGTCAAGGCGGTGGTGGCGCTGGTCGGCATCATGGTGCTGGGGCGCAAGGTGCTGAGCCCGCTGTTGCGCACGGTGGCGTCCGCCCGCTCGCCGGAGCTGTTCACCGGCGTCACGCTGCTGATCGTGCTGGGGGTGGGCTGGCTGACCGAGCGGGCCGGGCTGTCCATGGCGCTGGGCGCCTTCCTGGCCGGTCTGGTCATCGCGGAGACCGAATTCCGCCATCAGGTCGAAGCCGACATCGAGCCGTTCCGGGGCATCCTGCTCGCCCTGTTCTTCATGACCGTGGGCATGACCATCGACCTGCGCCTGATCCTGAACGAGGCGGTGTCGGTCGCCGGGCTGCTGGCCCTGGTGGTGGTCGGCAAGGCGCTGGTTCTGGCCGTGCTGTGCCGGGCCTTTGGGCAGGCGCCGGGGCAGTCGCTTCAGGTCGCGCTGGGGCTGGCGCAGGGTGGCGAGTTCGCCTTCGTGCTGTTCGATCAGGCGGCCGGGCTGGACGTGCTGCCGCGCGAGGTGGCGCAGTTGCTGATGGTCGTCATCGCCCTGTCGATGGCGGCAACCCCCTTCCTGGTGGCCGCCGGGCGGCGCCTCGCCCACCAGATGACCGCCGCCCCGCAGGCCGAGCTTCAGCGCATCGAGGGCGAGACCGCCGACCTCGACCAGCATGTGCTGATCGCCGGGTTCGGGCGCGTCGGCCAGACGCTGGGCCGCTTGCTGGAGGCCAACCGCATCCCCTATGTGGCGCTGGATCTGGAACCCAAGCGCGTGTCCGAAGGACGCCAGCGGAACCTGCCGGTGTATTTCGGCGACGCCGCCCGCTCCGACGTGCTGAAGGCGGCCGGCGGCGCCCGCGCCCGCGCGGCGGTGGTGACGCTGGACCACCCCCAGGCCGCCGAACGCGCCGTCCGCGCGCTGCGCCGCCTGCGCCCGGACATGCCGATCATCGTGCGCGCCCGCGACGGCAGCCACCGCGAGGCGCTGGAGATTGCCGGCGCGACCACCGTGGTGCCCGAAGTGGTGGAGGCCAGCCTGCAACTGGGCGGCACGCTGCTGCGCGGCATCGGCAAGCCGGCGGACGAGGTGTCCTATGTGCTGGATCTTTTCCGCGACGAGGCCTACGCGCGTCTGGGCGGGATGATCCCGGCCCGTCCGCAGCGGACCGCCGGGCCGCCGCCGATCAGCCTGGACGATTTGAACGACCCGCGCCGGTAGCGGTAGAGGTGGGGCGAAAGGCTTTGCCTCTCGCGCTCTCCACCAAGGTCCGATGTGGCCCTTGGAACCCGATTTTTGTGGGCCCGATTTTTGTGGGCCCGAATTTTTGTGGGGATGAGTCAGGTGAAGATGAAGTCCCGGCCCGGAAGCATGTCGTGGAGGATCTGCCGCTCGTCCTGGTAGGCGGTCAGCACGGAGCCGTCGGTGAAGGTGAAGACCGTCGCGCGTTCTGTCTCGGTCTGGGAGACGAGGTCGGCCGGCCTGTAGCCCCGGAACTCGATCCGGTCGCCGTAGCCCTGGTCGAAGCCGAGGATGGTGTCGTCGCCGAACCCACCTTTGGTCTTGCGGTGGATGTACCGGTCGGCGCCGTCGTCGGGACCGGTGCGAAGGAAATAGCCATCGACGATGTAGTCGTTGCCGGTGCCGCCCTCAAAGACGTCGGCGCCGGTGTAGTCGATCAGGCGGTCGTTGCCGGCTCCGCCGATCATAACGTCGTCGGTTTCGAGAAAGTCGCGGATGGTGTCGTCGCCGCCGCCGCCGTCGGCCGTGTCGTTCCCGAAGGACAGTTCTATGGTGTCGTTGCCGGCGCCGCCATCGACTTGGTCGGCGCCACCGGGATAAAGGGGCTGGCCGAAGATGTCCGCGATGTCGTCGTAGAGCGTGTCGTCTCCGCCCTCGCCGAAAATCCGGTCGCCGCCGCCAAGGCCGAAGATCGTGTCCGCGCCGCCCTTGCCCCGAATCCGGTCGTCCCCCATGGTTCCGGACATCTCCTCGGGCCTGTTGTGTCCGTTGATGACGGCCATGGCGTTCCTCCCGTTTGTCTTGAAAATGGAAACGCGTTCAAAGATCTCCGCAGGTTGGGCGGAAGCGGATCCGTGCCGGCGCGATAATCATACGCCGGTATGATTCTTGGTTCGCTTCCTGAAATCTTGCGTTTGCTGGTGCAATGTTATGAGCGCCGGCGATGTCGAACAAACTGGCATTCGGATGCTTTTTCTCCGAAGGGATGGCGCTGACTTTCACGCCGAGCGGCGGGCGTGGCAGGCGCTACCCCGCTATCGCGGCATTGCCGGGTTCCTTTCGGGCGGGGCCGGCCGGCCCGGATTCACGCCGTCAGGCGCTCTTGCGGTCCGTCTCCGCCGCGTCGGCGGGGATGTCGCCGAGCAGGCCGAGGTCTTCCAGATGCGAGACGGCGCCGGTAACATTCGTCGCCACGCGGTCGGCGGCGGTCTCGGCGGTGGCCCGCTCCGGCGCGTCGGCGGCCGGGTGGACGCTCCACAGACACAGCAGGACCGGCACCTTCGGGCCGAAATGCAGGCGCATGCGGCGCACCATGCGGCGCGCGTGCGGCAGGGAGGTGGGGTTCAGATAGGACAGCACGACCGCCGACGCCCCGGACGTCCCCACCGCCACGATGTTGCGCGCGGACACCGTTTCACAGGACACCACGTCGGCCTGGGCGCCGCGCTGGCGCAGGGTTTGGGCAAGGAGGTTGGCGGCGGCCTCGTCCAGGTTGTTGCGCGCGCCGACGCAGAGGACACGGGCGGCGGGCGAAGCCCGGTTGGCCGCATCGGTGCCAGAGGAGGAGGCCGAGTTGGGGGCGGGCGTGGGTTCCACCAGCTCGTCCATCAGGGCGGCCATGCCCTCGGTCACCGCCTGGCGGCCTTCGGGATTGAGGGTGCCGCGCTGGCGGTCCTGTTCGGCCAAAGACAGGGAGGGCAGGAGGAACCGGTCGCACAGCTCCGGCAGGCTGCATTCGCTCAGCTTGTCCTCGGCGATCTCGGCGGCTTCGATGGGATCGCGGGCGAGCAGGCGCTGGTAGATCTTGGCCTCGTCGGGAAGAACCTGCCGGTCGCCCAGCATCACCTCCAGGAAGCGCAACTGCGGAACATGGCGGCCGAGGACGACCAGACAGACCGTCAGAGGCGTCGCAAGCAACAGGCCGACCGGTCCCCACAGCGCCGTCCAGAACACCGCCGCGACGATGATCGCCAGCGACGACAGGCCGGTGGCGGAACCGTAGAGCCACGGCTCGACCACGTTGTTGGAGAACAGTTCCACCGCAACGAACAGGGCGATGGTCATCAGCGGAAGGGTCCAGCCGGGGGCGACGGCGAAGGACAGCAGGATGGGGAAGGCCGCCGCGATCACCGGCCCCAGGAAGGGAATGAAGCGCAGGACCGTCGCCAGCAATCCCCACAGCAGCGGGTTCGGCACGCCGATCAGCCACAGCCCGACGCCGATGGGAACGCCGTAGGTGACGTTCACCACGACCTGCATCAGCAGGTAGCGGCTGACCCGCTCGCCGGCGTCGTTCATGGCCTCGGTCGTGCGGCTGAGGTCGCCGGAACCGGCCAGACGGATCAGGCGGTCGCGCAGGTCCTCCCGCTGCAACAGCATGAAGATGGTGAAGACCAGAACCATGCCCGCCGTGGCGATGGGGGCGAGCACGGGGCCGAGGATGTCGCGCATCACCTCCAGGGGGGCAGGGTCGGGCTGCTGGACGCGGACGGTGATCGGTTCGCGGTCGGCGGGTGGATTGGCGGGGCGCGGGGCGGCGGTGGGCGCTGATTGGGGCGAGGGTTGGGGCGCGGGCTGGTTCTGCCCGGTGGCCTGCTCCAACTCCTGGCGGAGGTCGCGGAAGGCTTCGGTCGCCTGCTTCAGCACGCCGCTGTCGGCGGTCGAGGTGGCCGAGCGCAGGGACTCGATCTTGGCGTGGAGGTTGCGCTGGTAGAGGGGAAGGTTGTCGGCGAGGTCGCCGATCTGGTTGCCGACCACCATGCCGAAGCCGGCGATCCCGACGAAGACCAGCGCGACGACCGCGAGGACCGAGGGGATGCGGCCCAGCCGCCAGCGCTCCAGCCGGCTGACGATGGGGGTGAGCACGAAGCTGAGCAGCACCGACAGCGCGATGGGCACCAGGATGTCGCTGCCGACATACAGCGTCACCACGACCAGGGCGATGACCAGCAGGGTCGTCTGGGTCGAGGCGGGCGGCGCGGCCTTCGACACCGGAATGGGGCGCACTTGCAGTTGGCGGGCGGTGTCTTCGGCCATAATCGGTTGGGCTTTCCGGGGCTGGGGTGCCAACCGAGAACACCGCTTCGCAAGGGCCGGTTCCTGAAGCGTGGCCGGGCCGCGTGAGGATTGGGGGCCTCCGGCTGTTTGCTTGGGCGTACTTGTCGATTTTTGCGGAGGGTTCGATGCGCAAGGTCGCGATTCCGGTGCTGTCGGCCGTCGTCCTGCTGTCCCTCGGCGGCTGTGCCGAGACGGGAAGCTGGTTCGGAGGCGATTCCAGCAAGCAGGCCAGCCAGCCCATTTCGGAGCAGTCGTTGCAGACCGCCTCCCGGTTGGAGCCTCGGGCAATGATCGGCAAGACTGTGGTCGCCTATGACGGCCAGAAGGTCGGAACGGTCTATGACGTGATCATGAACCGCAACAACCGGCCGAGCCAACTGGTCGTCTCCAGCGGCGGCGTCATGGGCATCGGCGCGCAGAACGTGGCGGTCGACATCAACAGCGTCCGCTATTCGCCCCAGCAGGACGCCATCGTCGCGACGCAACTGACGAAGGAGCAGTTCGCGAACCTGCCGGCGTTCCAGTACGGCGGGAACATGATCTCGCTGAACAAGCAGAAGACGGGCTATTGAGCCCGTTCAGTCCTCCGGCTTGCCGGAGCGGAGCCGCTTGATGGCGGAACGCTGACCCTTGGCCTCCAGGCGACGCTTCTTGGAGCCAAGGGTCGGCTTCGTCGGGCGGCGCGGAGTCGGCGGGATGGAGGCCTCGCGGATCAGTTCGGTCAGGCGCTCCAGCGCGTCCTGGCGGTTGCGGTGCTGCGTCCGGTAGCGGTCAGGATCAGCACGCCATCCTGGGTCAGGCGGCCGCCGGCCAGCCGTTCCAGCCGGTGGCGCACGTCGTCCGGCAGGTTGGGCGAGTTGCGCACGTCGAAGCGCAGTTCCACGGCAGTGGAGAGCTTGTTGACGTTCTGTCGTATTCCACCCAGGCAATTCCAGGCTTGGAGGCCGCCGTGACGCTGAACCGCGCCGGGTTTCCTGGAGGCCCCATTTCCTGAGAGACTGGGGTCATCATGACGAAACCAGCATCACCCAAATACGCCCCTGAAATCCGCGAGCGCGCGGTGCGGATGGTGTTCGAACACGAAGGCGAGCACGCCTCGCAGTGGGCGGCGATCCGTTCGACCGCGGCGAAGATCGGCTGCACCCCCGAGACGCTGCGGGGCTGGGTCCGGCAGGCCGAGCGTGACCAGGGCAAGCGACCCGGCCCGACGACGGACAAGCGGGAGCGGATCAAGGCGCTGGAGCGCGAGGTCCGGGAGCTGCGCCAAGCCAACGAGATCCTGCGCAAGGCGTCGGCGTCTTTTGCCCAGGCGGAGTTCGACCGCCCGTTCAGGAAATGATCGCCTTCATCGACGCGCACCGCGCCGTCCACGGGGGCGAGCCGATCTGCAGGGTGCTGCCGATCGCCCCGTCCACCGACCGCGCCCATGCCGCCCGGCGGGCCGATCCGTCCAAGGCGCCGGCCCGCTCGCGAAGCGACACCGAGCTGGGGGTGGCTATCCGACGGGTCTGGGATGCGAACTTCCCGGTCTACGGGGTACGGAAGGTCTGGCGGCAGTTGCGGCGCGAGGGCCTCGACGTGGCGCGCTGCACGGTGGCCCGGCGGATGCGCCAGATGGGCTTGAAAGGGGCGACGCGCGGCAAGGCGGTGCGCACCACGCTCAGCGACCGGGCGGCGCCGTGCCCGGCCGATCGGGTGAAGCGCCAGTTCCAGGCGCCCCGCCCAAAATGCCTTGTGGGTCGCGGACTTTGCGTATGTCGCGACGTGGCAGGGCTTCGTCTACGTGGCCTTCGTCATCGATGCCTTTGCCCGCCGCATCGTCGGCTGGTGGGTGTCGCGCACCGCCCATGCCGGCTCCGTGCTGGACGCCCTGGAGCAGGCGCTCCACGACCGCCGGCCAGCCAGGGGCAGCGGCCTCATCCACCACTCCGACCGCGGGTCGCAATATGTCGCTATCGAGTACACCGAGCGTCTCGCCGACGCCGGTGTCGAGCCCTCCGGGGGCAGCGTCGGCAACAGCTACGACAACGCCTTGGCCGAGACCATCAACGGCCTTTACAAGACCGAGGTGATCCGGCGCCGCGGCCCGTGGCGCACCCTGGAGGCCGTCGAGTTCGCTACCCTGGAGTGGGTGGACTGGTTCAACCACCGGCGCCTGCTCGAACCCATCGGCAACATTCCTCCCGCCGAGGCCGAAGCACGTTATTATGCTCAAACCAAGGACGTCGCCATGGTGGCGTGACTCAACCAAACCGGCCTCCGACAAAACCGGCGCGGTTCACATCCTGAAGGCCGAGGGCCTGGGGCGCCTGCCCGACCGCCGCCTGCCCGACCGCCAGGCCCAAGAAGGGCACCAAAAGGTTCAAAGAGTCCGACCTTGGCTTCCTGCACATCGGCATCAAGCACCT
>JAEZID010000525.1 GCA_023416195.1 Pseudomonadota bacterium
CTGGCAGGCCGCCCCCGCCGCGCGCCCGCCGGAATACGCGCCGCCGTCCGCCTCCGCCCCGCCGCTCGACGCGCACCCGCTCGGCGCCGCCCGCGCCCAGGTCCACAACACCTACATCGTGGCCCAGACCACCGAAGGCATCGTCATCGTGGACCAGCACGCCGCCCACGAGCGGCTGGTCTATGAGCGGATGAAGGCCGCCCTGCTCGACGGCGGGGTGAAGCGGCAGGCGCTCCTCATCCCCGAGGTGGTGGAGCTGGACGAGCCGTCCGCCAACCGCCTGCTGACCCGCGCCGCCGAACTGGCGGAGCTGGGCCTCGTCGTGGAGGGCTTCGGCCCCGGCTGCGTGATGGTGCGCGAGGTGCCGGCCCTGCTCGGCCAGTCCGACGTGAAGAGCCTCGTCCGCGACCTCGCCGAGGAGCTGGCGGAACTGGGCGACGCCCTGTCCCTGAAGGAGCGGCTGGAGGACGTGTGCGGCACCATGGCCTGCCACGGCTCGGTCCGCGCCGGCCGGACGCTCGGCATCGAGGAGATGAACGCCCTCCTCCGCCAGATGGAGGCCACGCCCCACAGCGGCCAGTGCAACCACGGCCGCCCCACCTACGTGGAACTGAAGCTCGCCGACATCGAAAAGCTGTTCGGCCGGCGGTGAGTTTTGGGATGTGAAGCGAGGGCGCGGAGGGCGCTACTGCCGCCCTCCGCGCCCTCGACCTCCCCGGGTCAGCCGGTGATGAACAGGCCGGAGGTGACCTGATCGGGCCGGACACCGGTCAGGGTGACGCCGTCCGTGCTGGTGAACCAGATCAGCGCGTCGCCGCTCGTCGTCATGCCGACGGTCCAGTCCTGCCCGGCGGCGAGCTGGATGCGGTCGCCCAGCGGGTTGAAGTCGGTGATGACGTCCATGCCGCTGCGCTGGCCGAAGCTGAACACGTCCGCCCCGACGCCGCCGGTCAGCGTGTCGGCGCCCGTCCCGCCGGCCAGCAGGTCGGCGCCCTCGTTGCCGTCCAGCACGTCGTCGCCGTCGCCGCCCGCCAGATAATCCTCCCCGTCGCCGCCGGCCAGCGTGTCGCCAAGCGCGTTGCCCAGCAGAACGTCGTGGCCGGCGCCGCCGGTGAGGGTGGAACCCGTGGCGCGGGTGTCGAAGAGGAAGACGTCGCCGTTGGCGTTCGTGTCGCCGGGGACCAGCGCCTCGCTCTCACTGGCGAAGCCGACGTAGCGGCCGTCGCCGGAGATCGACAGGTTGTGGGTGCGGAAGCCGAACGGTATTGGCGCCGGGGCCGGGCCGTCGGGCATGCGGACCAGGGTGACGGCGCCGGTCTGCATGTCCTTGTGAAAGATGTGCGCACCGGCGTCCGGCATGTCGGAGACGAGGTTGGTCGCGGTGCTGGAGAAGGCCACGTACCGTCCGTCGTCCGAGATGACGATCTCCGACGCGGCGCCGTCGCCGGGGGTTCCGTCGGCCGCCGCGCTGGCGACGGCGACCGTGCCGGTCTGGAGGTCATGGACATAGGCGACCATCGGCTGCCCCGTACCGCCGCCACCTGCGCCGCCCCCTGCCCCGGCGGGCGCGAGATAGGCGGCGTAGCGGCCGTTGGCCGACAGCGCGTGGCGGTATTCCGGGACCCCGCTGGCCACGAGGCTGCGCGTGCCGGTCTGCAGATCCTTCACGTACAGCCCGTCGCCGACGTGGTCCGGCCCGATGTACTGGAAGAGGACGACGCGCCCGTCGGCGGAGATGCGCGGCTGGAGGCTGGCGCCCGGCGTCACCTGTCCGTCCGCGGTGGTGCTGGCGCAGACCAGCGCGCCGGTTTGCAGGTCCTTGACGAAGACGTCCTTCTGGCCGTTGCCGTCGTTGGCGGCGAAATTGCTGGCGAAGCTGGAAAACGCGACGTAGCGCCCATTACCGGAGATCGCGCCGGCTTCGCTCTCCCCGTTGCCCAGGGTGCCGTCGCTGGCGGTGCTGACGTGGATCGGGGCGTCCGTCCCCACATTCAGAGCGTACACCTCCAGCACGTTGGCGCCGGAAGGGGCGCTCGGCGTCGGGCGCTGGTCCCAACGGCTGTAGACCAGGGTGCGCATGTCGCTGGAAATGCTGCGTTCGGCGGCACCGCTGCTTCCCGGCGCCGTAACGACGGCCCCGGTCTGGAAATCCTTCACCATCGTCATGGTGCCGTTGGTGAAGGCGATGGCATGCCCGTCGCCGCCGAGCAGCGGGTTGCGGGAGTAGGAGTAGAACGGGAACTCCGAGCCGTCGGCCCCGACGCTGGCGCGGCGCAGGGCTTCCGGGTTTGGCGCCGATTGCACGGCGAAGGCCGCCGTCGCGGTGCCGCCCTGCTGGTCGCTCAGCGTGACGCTTCCGGCGTATTGGCCGCCCGCGGCGTACTGGTGCTCGGCCGACAGCGCCGTGGCGCCCGCCGGCGCGGTCTGCACGCTGGTCCGGCCGTCGCCCCAGTCGATGGTCGCGTCGATGGTCGCGGTGCCGGCGGTGGCGGCACCAGCGGCGAATCGGAAGGTCAGGCTCACGTTGCCGGCGGCACCGTACCGGCCGTTCGCCGCCAGCGTCACGGTGTCCACGGCGACGATGTCCCGGCGCACCGCGGCGACGTCGGGGTCCAGGTTTGTGGGGACGGTGGTGTAGACCACCCGCCCGCCGTCGGCGGAGGCCGAGAGGGCGGTGGAGGCGCCGTTGAACTGCTCGCCGTCGGCGGCCGTGCTGATACGGCGCACGGCCCCAGTTTGCAGATCCATGGCGAAGATGTCCGCCAGCCCGTTGGTGTCACCGTCCACAAGGTTCGAGGCGCTGCTGACGAAGACCAGCGTCCGTCCGTCGGCGGTGAGCGTGCCCGAGGTGCTGGCCCCGTTGGCCTCGCCGCCCGTGGACGTCGTGCTGACGCGCGTGGTGGTGCCGCTGTCCAGGTCGTGGAGGAAGAGGTCGGCGGCGCCGTTGCCGTCGCCGCTCACCAGCCCGTCGTCGCCGCTGGTGAAGAGAAGGCTTTGGCCGTCGGCGGAAAACGCCAGCGGCTTCGCCCCGATGGCCGGGTCGATCGCAAGGCGCGTCTTCGTGTCGCTCGGCACGTCCCACAGGTACAGGCCACTCGTGCCGTCCACGGTCGCGCTGTACACGATGCGCTGCCCGTCGCTGGACAGGATGGAGTTCCAGCTGCCGGGCACGCCGTTGGTCTTCGAACCGTTCGGGCCGACGTAGTGGAGGATGCTGGGCGTGCCATAACCGCGCCCGACCGTGGCGCTCTTGAACGACACGTGGTCGCCGTTGGCGGAAAGCCGGAGTTCCGAGATCTCGTTGCCCGCGCTGAGGCTGCTCACCACGTTGCCGGTTTGCAAATCCATGATCTGCACGGTGTCGGTGGCATAGGAGCCGTACCCGCTGCTGGCCGTGGTTCGGATGAAGCCCGCGTAGCGCCCGTCGGCGGAGATCGTCACGTCCGAATAGAAGTATCCACTGTTCTGGTTGGGGAATTTCTCGGCCCACGCGAGCGTCCGAAGGGCGCCCGTCTCCAGATCCTTCAGGAACACGCTGGAGCCATGGGTGGTACTGGCGCTGAACACGGCGTAGCGTCCGTCGCCGCTCACCGCCCCCAACCCGGCATCGGACCCGATGTCCAGCGCGGTGCCGTTGGCGTGGGCGTTCACCTGCGTCAGGGCGGTGGGATCGGCGCTTCGCGGTGTCCAGCCGACCTCCTCGATCCGCAATCCCGCACCGCCCGCCTGCCCGGCGAAGCGGAAATTGGTGGCGGTCAGCGCGCCGGCCGCGACGCCGTTGAGGCGCAGACCGTCCGACGTGCCGTAAACCACGCTGGTCCCGGTGGCGTCGGAGGTGAAGGTCAGGTCGCCCATGCCGTGGATGCCGGCGGCGCCCGTCAGGTCGATCACGTCGCCGGCGGCGCCGGCCTGGAAGTCCTGCACATAGTCCCAGCCGTCGCCGGTGCGCGCGACGAACGTGTCGGAGCCGCCGCGCCCCTCCAGATAATCGGCTCCGGCCCCCGCCGTAATGGTGTCGTTGCCCGCGCCGCCGACCAGATTGTCGCGCCCGGCCGTTCCGGTCAGCGTCTGCCCGCCGCCCGTTGTCGGCGGTGGCGGTGGCGGTGGCGACGTCGGTCCGCCCGTGCCCTGCCCGGCAAAGCGGAAATTGCCCGCCGTCAACGCGCCGGCCGGCACGCCGTTCAGGCGCATGCCGTCGTTCGGGCCGAACACCAGGCTGGTGCCCGACGCGTCGGAGGTGATGGTCAGGTCGGTCAGGGAACGGATGCCGCTCCAGGCGCTGAGGTCGAGCACGTCGCCGCCGGAGCCGGCCTGGAAATCCTGGATGTAGTCCCAGCTGTCGCCCGGTGCGCAGACGAAGGTGTCCGACCCGGCGCCGCCCTCCAGGTAATCGTACCCGCCGCCGCCGATGATCGTGTCGGCGTCGGCCGAGCCGTACAGTTCGTCGCGCGCGCTCGTGCCGGTCAGCACCCGGCCCGCCGTGCCGCCGCCCGGCGCATCGTCGTCGTTCTCCTCCGGGCCGCCGGCATCACCGCTGCCGCCGGTACCGCCGTCCGTCGCACCGGTGAAGAGGAAATGGGCGGTGGTGAGCGAGGAGGCGCTGACGCCCATCAGGCGCACGCCGTCGGATGAGCCGAAGAGGATGACCGTGTCGCCGCCCTCGGTCTGGATGGTGAGATCGGCCATGGACCGGATGCCGGACCAACCGCGCAGGTCGATGCGGTCGCCCTCGGCCATGTTGAAGTCGCCGATGCAGTCCCAGCCGCAGCCCGGACCGAAAACGAAGGTGTCGGCGCCGGTTCCGCCCTCGATCCAATCGTCGCCGGCACCACTGTCGATGGTGTCGTTGCCGCCGCCAGCGGCGAAGTAGTCGCGCTCTGCGGTGCCGGTCAGCGTGTCCGCTCCGGCTCCGCCTGCAAAGCTCGCCATTCCATCCTCCGCAACATGCTATTCGATCGAAATGTGACGCAATCCTCCGTTGAAGGACGCCGCCAAGCAATGTCGCGTCGGGATGGATACCGAAGGTGGAAATGCAACCCTTTTCGATCGCCGGACAACTCGTTTTTATCCCACACGCTGCACCCCCGGACGGGCGGGGTAGCAGGGTTGCGCACCCGCGATGCGCAACCGTATCATGTTCCGGTCGAATGGATTCCGGCCAATGCGATGGGAACACTCGACCCATTCGCGCTCCGGTCGCCTCCGGTCCGGAAGTTGCTGCGTTTGGTTGCCGCGAAAAGGCGAACCTTGGTCACCGGCAGACCGTATCGAACGCCGAAACGGTCTGCGTCTCATTCTCCAGGGTTGGAACTTCGGCGGCGGCGCCTTACCCGATTCCAAGCAGCGCCTTCACGTTGTTGATGATGGCGCCGTCGCTGAAGGGCTTTTGAACGACGACAAGCTGTCCAGGCTCTTCCTTGGGAAGCTGCTCGCTGTAGCCGGTCGTCACCAGGATCGGCAGATCGGGGCGCAGTTCCCGGATGCGGCTGATCAGGGTCGTGCCATCGACGTGCGGCATCCGGATATCCGTGATGAGAAGGTCCGCGGGAT
Organism: Pseudomonadota bacterium; assembly: GCA_023416195.1. Taxonomy (GTDB): domain Bacteria; phylum Pseudomonadota; class Alphaproteobacteria; order Azospirillales; family Azospirillaceae; genus Azospirillum. The sequence goes on from JAEZID010000525.1 coordinate 5,551, forward strand.
CGGCCTGATCGATCTTGATGGCGTCGAATCCGTTGCGCCCTATCGTGACGCGATAGCCGTGAGACTCCAACGCTTCGGCAACGGTCACCGCCACGAGCGCGTCATCTTCGGCGACAATCACATGAAACGGTTGCGACATGATGGGAGAGCCTCATTCCAATGGGTGCGCCGTTACCATACAGCCGATCGATCGGCGGTGCACCACGACGGAACGGCTGATGAACCTAGGAAGCCTCGGCCCGACGGTCTATGCGGATGCGTCCGGGGATGGCTCCGCGCCGCAGCACGCAACGGAAATCACGGCCCGCCGCGCGACGGATCCAGGCGCGGCACGTCATAGTCGGCCAGGATGGCGTCAATGGCCGCGCGGTTGCGTTCGAGCGCTTGGCTGATCCGGCCGAAGACGTCCGATTCCCCGCGCTGGATGCCCATCCCATGGAGATGTCGAAGGCCATGGGCAGCCTCGGCCCGTCCGCTGTGCCCAACATCATTCCGGGATGAGTGCGGCGGCCTGGCGTTCCCGCGCGTCGGCGCTCCGGGACAGCCCCTCCTTCACGTTCGCCCGGTCCTCCGCGTTGCGGTTCTGGCTCATTTTCCGTTTGGCGTCGATCCGGGCGATGGGCAGCCGAACACCGACGATGCCCCGCAACTGTGCCTGGATGAACGTGGGCGGAGCATCGCCGACCGCCCACGGCTGGGGGCGCGACGCCTCGTGACGGTCGGTCAGGCGCGTGACGACGGCGAGGAGCCGGTCGGCATCCTCGAAGAACTCCACGGGGCCATAGGCGTGCACCGCCACGTAGTTCCAGGTCGGCACGACCTTTCCATCCCCGCTCTTGCCCTCGTACCAGGAGGGGGTGACGTAGGCGTCCGGCCCCATGAAAATGGCCAGGGCCTCGCCCGCCGGCGGCGCCTTCCACTGGGGGTTCGCCTTCGCAACGTGTCCGTACAGCGTGCCCATCTCCCCCTCGTCGGCGTCGAGGAACAAGGGCAGCGGCGTGCACACCAGCCCGTCGGCCGTGGCCGTGACCAGATTGGCAAGCCCGGCGGCGCGCATCGTCGCGTGGATGAACGGCAGGTCGGTCTCGCGAAAGGCTGGGGGTATGTACATTCTGGCCTCCTTGACGGGGGTGGAGTTTTGCCGAAAACCGGTTCACGCTGAACAGCCAATTTCCACAATCCCGGTCGAGCCCGCCGATGCTCGCGATCCCGCCGCCAAAGTCCTCCTCGCCTTCGCACGGCCCCTGGGACTATTGGCGCCCGAACGGCGGCGGCATCGTCGAGCTGGGGACCGTGCGCGGCCTCGACGTGGCGTTGCCGGCCCATTTCCATGACGAAGACCAGCTGACGTTCGTTCTGTCGGGACGACGGCGGTTCGTCGTCGGCGACGACCTGTTCGAGGTCGCCCCCGGCCAGGGCATGCACATTCCGGCGAGAACGCCCCACCGCTCGCTCTCCGAGCCGTCGGAGGTCGTCTGCATCAATGTGTACCTGCCATCGGACACATACGCGGCGCGCGACGTGATCGCCAGCCTGGCCCGTCACTGGCGGAGGATGGGGCACGTCGGCTGGCCCGAGCTGACGATGATCGTCGAGGACCATCGGCTGTCAAACGGCGCCATCGCGGGTCCAACGGGCGACGGTTTGGGCGGCGAAGCGTGGGAAACGGTGAGTCAGGCGGCGCAACGCGCCGGCATGAGCCGCGAGGGCTTTACCCGCCGGTTCCGGAAACGTCACGGCGTGCCCCCGCACGCGTTCTGGCAGCTGGAGAAGTTGAACGAGGCGCGCCGCCTGCTCCGCCTTGGCCAGCCCATCGCGGCGGTCGCCGCGGACACCGGCTTTTCCGACCAAAGCCACCTGGGCCGCTGCTTCCGGCGCGCGTTCGGCGTGACTCCGGGCCGCTACCGGACCGGATAGATCACATCCGTTCCAGACCGCCGCCGTCCGGGCCTGCTATCCATCCGCCCAAGGGCGCCGCAGGAAAGGTTTCGATGCGGGTCCGCGCTTCACGGGGGAGTTGGGCATGACAGCGGCTTGGTCGGCATTTTCATACCTTCTGGTGGTCGGCGCCGGGGTGAGCGTCGCTCTGCAACAGGTCCTGAACGCGAACCTGCGGGCCGAACTCGGATCGCCCTGGTGGGCGGGCTTCGTCAGCTATTTTGTCGGCATGCTGGCGATGCTGGCGGCAGCACTGACCTCCCCAGGACCCCGCTTGCCCGACGCATTCGCCGGGACCGCGTCGTGGCTGTCCTGGACCGGGGGTCTATTCGGCGCGCTGTTCATCGCCACCGCCATTTTCATGGTCCCGCGCCTCGGCGCCGCCACGGTGCTCGCCCTGATCGTCGTCGGCCAGATGCTCGGCTCGCTCGCCTTCGACCATTTCGGCCTGTTCGGGCTTGCGCATCAGCCGGTGAGCCCCACCCGGCTGGCCGGCGCGGCCGCCCTGATCCTGGGCGTCGTCCTGATCCGCGCGTAAGGTTTTCGACCTCATCCCTCGCTCCGCCGCAGCAGGTAGTCCAGGCCGCCCAGCCGGTACCAGCGGTAGCCGAACGCCTCCAGCACGAGGTGATGCTTGCCGTCCTCCTCCGGGTCGCTGTGGTCCTCGGTCAGCAGGTTGACCAGCCGGGGCGACTCGCCGCCGCCGCCTGCGTCGAGCGCGATCTTGTGGGGCTTGTCGTCCAGATTGTGGATCACGACGACCGCGTTGTTGCGCCAGTCGTAGCGGAGCGCCAGCACCGCCGGGGTGCCGGTCTGCAACAGCTGGAAGTCGCCCCAGCCGATCTCCGGGCATTCCTTGCGCATGCGGATGATGCGCTCGGTCCAGTTCATCAGGGAGCCGGGGTCGCGCCGCTGGTGGGCGGCGTTGATCCGCTCGTAGCCGAAGATGTCGTTGCCGATGACCGGCAGGATCGGGGTGTCGGACTTGGTGAAGCCGCCGTTCGGTTCGTCCGACCATTGCATGGGCGTGCGGGCGCAATTGCGTTCGGGCAGCGTCAGGTCGTCGCCCATGCCGATCTCGTCACCATAACGCAGGACCGGCGTGCCCGGCAGGGTGAACAGCAGGCTGTAGGCCAGTTCCAGCCGCCGCCGGTCGCCGTGCAGCATGGGCGCCAGACGGCGGCGGATGCCCCGGTGGTAGAGCTGCATGTCCGGGTCGGGGCCGAAGGCATCGAACACCCGCTGGCGCTGCTCCTCGTCCAGGCGGCCAAGATCCAGTTCGTCGTGATTGCGCAGGAACAGGCCCCACTGCGCGGTTTCCGGCCGGGGCTTGGTCGCCTTCAGCGCCTTCACCAACGGGCGCGTGTCGGCGGCGGCCATGGCGTAGAACAGGTTCTGGTTGACCTGGAAGTTGAACATCATGTGCATGCGGTCGCCGTCGTCGCCGAAATAGTCCATGTCGGTGTCCGGCAGGACGTTGGCCTCGGCCAGCAGCACGGCGTCGCCGCAGCGCCACTGCACGAACTCGCGGAAGGCGCGCAGCATGTCGAACTGCTCCTTCGGCTTGCGCACGTCGGCGCCTTTGGTCGCGATGATGAAGGGCACGGCGTCCATGCGGAAGCCGGAGACGCCCAGCTCGATCCAGAACCCCATGATCTTCAGCAGTTCCGCCTGCACCTCGGGGTGGGAGGTGTTGAGGTCGGGCTGGAACTCGTAGAAGCGGTGGAAGTAATAGGCGCGCGCCTCCTTGTCGTAGGTCCAGGTCGTCTTCTGCACGCCGGGGAAGACCATGCCCTCGTCGGCGTTCGGCGGCTTCTTGTCGGACCAGACGTACCAGTTCCGGTACCTGGAATTCGGGTCCTTGCGCGCGGCCTGGAACCAGGGGTGCTGGTCGGAGGTGTGGTTGACGACGAGGTCGATGATGACCCGGATGCCGCGCTGCTTGCAGCCGTGGCTGAACTCCACGAAGTCGCCCAGCGTGCCGTAACGCGGATCGACGCTGTAATAGTCGGCGACGTCGTAGCCGTCGTCCTTCATGGGAGAGGTCTGGAACGGTCCCAGCCAGATGCAGGTCACCCCCAGACCGTGCAGATAGTCCAGCCGGCGCTGCAACCCCTGGAAGTCGCCGATGCCGTCGCCGTTGGCGTCCATGAAGGTGCCGAGCGACAGGTTGTAGATGATCGCGTTCTTGTACCAGAGATCCTTGATCATGCGCCGCACCTCCCCTCACGGCGCCAGCCGCCGCCAGAACCGCCAACAGGGGAAGCCCGCCAAGGTCCCGGCACCCGAACGTCACGCTGCCGATATCACTATGGCCTTGGCCAAGGGATTAGGACCGGTATGAAAATGGTTAAGACCTGCGCAAGGTCACAGAACGGATCGCCCCCGGGCGGTGCATGATACCGGCGAAGAAAAACAAAGGGGCGGACGCACATGGACACCCTGTTGAACAATCAATCCTGGTCGGTGACCTGCCGGGTCGGCGCTTCCGGCGCCTACGGAACGGCTCTGCCCAACGCGCCTTTTGCGGACAGCTCGATCAGCTATTTCGAGAACCGGGCCGACGGCGGCTACGTCTGGGACGTGAAGTACGATCTCGGCTTCGACGGCACCGCCTTCACCGTGCGGACGCGCATCCACCTGACCGGCGACGATCCGGGGACCCTGCCGCAGGTCTGGGAGCAGGGCATCGAGCGGGTCTGGAACGACAAATACGCCCTGTCGGATGGCACCAACGCCTACGCGATCCGCTTCGACGTGCAGTTCGTCGAGGCCGGCTACCAGCATTACGACCTCGCCTTCCACAGCGGCTACGGGCGCGGCAACATGCTGAACTGGTGGGGCCAGACCGCCTGGGGGCCGGACTATCAGGACGAGATCGCCGCCCACGAATACGGCCACATGATCGGCTGCTTCGACGAATACGCGGGCGGCGCCAGCTACGGGAACTTCACGGCGACCGGCACGATAATGTCGGATCTGACCGAAACGCTGCGCCCCAGCTACATGAACGGCATCGACTACTTCGCCGAATTCTTCAGCGGCCAAAGCTTCGACATCGTGGAGGTGCCCAAGGCCCAAACCCTGACCGGCACGGCCGGCACCGACAGCCTGTTCGGCGGGGCCGCCGACGATCTGCTTTACGGTCTTGCCGGCGACGACCAGTTGATGGGCCTCGTCGGCAACGACGCGCTGTGGGGCGGCGACGGGCGGGACCTGCTGCGCGGCGGCGTCGGCAACGACGCCCTGCACGGCGGGGCGGGCGCCGACCAGATGATGGGCGACATCGGGCGCGACACGCTTTGGGGCGATGCCGGCAACGACACCCTGTGGGGCGGGGCCGGCGCCGACCTGTTCGTCTTCGCCCATGGCGGCGGCCGGGACCGCATCGGCGACTTCCGCTACGCCGAGGGCGACCGGATCGGGCTGACCACCGGCATGACCTGGCGCGTCGGTTCCGACAACGGCAACGCGCTGATCGACTTCGGGGGCGGCGATCAGGTCATCCTGAACGGGGTCGCGCCGGGGCAGGTCGGCCGGGACTGGTTCGTCTTCGGTTAAAGCCCGCCGTGATCAAGGCCCGTCATAGCGCAGGAAGGCCACGCGGGTGTCGCCGTAGCGGCGCTCGTCCAGGGGGGTGAAGCCGGGGGGCGGGGGCAGCGGGTCGCCCTCCCCCACCTCCACCACCAGCAGGGCGCCGGGCGCCAGCCAGCCGCCCTTGGCCAGCCCCTCCATGGCGCGGGGCGCCAGGCCTTGGCCGTAGGGGGGATCGAGGAAGGCCAGCGTGCAGGGCCGCTTGGGCGGCGGCGGCTTGGTGGCGTCGGCGCGCAGTACGGTGGCCCGCTCCGCCTCGCCGAGCTGCGCGACGTTGGCCCGCACGGCCTCCAGCGCCGCCCGGCCCAGGTCCAGAAAGGTGCAGTGTTCCGCCCCGCGCGACAGCGCCTCCAGCCCCAAGGCGCCGGTCCCGCAGAAGGCGTCCACGGCCAGCGCCCCGTCGACGGGAGAGCCGCCGTCCGGCCCCCAGTCGGCGTGGGCGAGGATGTTGAACAGGGCCTCGCGGGTGCGGTCGGTGGTGGGCCGCGTGTCCTTGCCGGCCGGGGCGGTCAGCCGCCGGCCGCGATGGCTACCGCCGACGATCCGCACGGTTCCGCTCCGGTCGCTCTCCGCCGCCGTCCGTCTTGCCCGGACCGGACCGGCCGGGGCCGGCGCCGCGCGGCTTGGGTCCCTGCGGGTTGCCGCCGGGCTTGCCCTTCAGCGTCAACGTGCCCGGCCTGCTCCCGGCCGGCTTCGCACCGGTCGGTTTGGCGCCGACGGGCTTGGCGCCGGTGGGCTTGGCGCCAGCACCAGCCCCCCCCGGCTTGGCCGGGCCACGGGGGCGCGGCGGGCTCTTCGGTTCGGCGGCCTTGGCCCAGCCGGCCTTGGCATCGCGCGGCTTGGAGGCCGCCTTGGCCGGAGCCTTGACGCCTGCCTCCGCGCTCGCGGAGGCCTTCGCCGGGGCCTTGGACGCCGCCTTGGCCTTCGGCTTCGCCTCCTCGGCGGGGTCGGCGCCAGTGAAGAAGCGCGAGATCTGCTCCCGCACCACGCGCTTGGGCACCTCCTCGACGGCGCCTTCCTCCAGCTTGCCCAGCTGGAACGGGCCGTAGGCGACGCGGATCAGCCGGTTCACCTGAAGGTCCAGCGCCTCCATGACCTTGCGGATCTCGCGGTTCTTGCCTTCCTTCAGGCTGACGGTCAGCCAGGCGTTGCGGCCCTGGATGCGGTCCAGCACGGCCTCGATGGGGCCGTACTTGATGCCTTCGATGGTCGGGCCTTTCTCCAGCTCGGCCAGCTTCTTCTCGTCCACTTCGCCGAACACGCGCACGCGGTAGCGGCGCGTCCAGCCGGTGGCGGGCAGCTCTAGGAAGCGCGCCAGCTCGCCGTCGTTGGTCAGCAGCAGAAGCCCCTCGGTCGTCAGGTCGAGGCGCCCGACCGAGATGACGCGCGGCATGTCCGGCGGCAGCCGCTCGAACACGGTGGTTCGGCCCTTCTCGTCGCGGGCGGTGGTCACGAGGCCCGAGGGCTTGTAATAGCGCCACAGCCGCGCGGGTTCCGGCTCGGCGACGACCTTGCCGTCCACCTGCACGATGTCGCCCGCCCGCACCACGCAGGCCGGGCTGGTCAGGGTCTTGTTGTTGACCGCCACGCGGCCTTCGGCGATCCAGCGTTCAGCGTCGCGGCGCGAGCACAGGCCCGCGCGCGCCAGCCGCTTGGCGATGCGCTCGCCACCTTCGGGATCGGCGGGCGCGTTCGTGTCGAAATCAGGGGTGTCCATGGGACCGACCATAGGGCTTGCACGCCCCGCCCGCAACCCATGGCACGCAGGATCGGTTCCGTTATCATACGGCCGGCGCATGGATGCTTCCATGATCGGCCGGCCGTATGACCCTCTCGCTCAATGCTGTGCATTGAGCTGCCGGGTTTGCACCGAAGGCGTTTGATCGAAGCCATCAAACGCCTTCGTTATCACTCCAGCCGGAAGCCGACCTTCATGACGACCTGGAACTGGGCCACTTGGCCGCCCTGCACGTTGCCCCGGATCTCGCCGACCTCGAACCAGTCCACATGCTTCAGGGTCTTGGACGCGCGCTCGATGCCGTTGCGGATCGCGTCGTCGATGGAGGTGTCCGCGGTGCCGACGATCTCGACCTTTTTGTAGACGTGGTTGTCCATGGGTTCCCTCCGGAGCGAGTGCGGGTGCCGCCTACAACAGCGCCGAAAGGCAACCGCTCCTTGACGCAAGCGCGGCCCGCCGGGCAGGCTGCCCCGCATGAGCACGCCCACCCCCATGGAGATCGCCTTTCAGGAGGCCGAGGCCGCAGCCGCCCGGGGCGAGGTGCCGGTCGGCGCCGTGGTGGTCGACCCGACGAGCGGCGCCGTGCTGGGCCGCGCCGGCAACCGGACGGAGGAACTGGCCGACCCCACCGCCCACGCCGAGGTGCTGGCGATCCGCCAAGCCTGCGCCGCGTTGGGCGAACCGCGCCTGCCCGGCCTCGACCTCTACGTGACGCTGGAGCCCTGCGCGCTGTGCGCGGCGGCCATCAGCTTCGCCCGGCTGCGGCGGGTCTATTTCGGGGCCTACGACCCGAAGGGCGGCGCCGTGGATCACGGCCCGCGTTTCTACACCCAGCCGACCTGCCATCACGCGCCGGAGGTCTACGGCGGCTTCGACGAAACGCGCGCCGGGGTGTTGCTGCGCGACTTCTTCAAAGATCGGCGATAAGGAGCATCCGACCATGGTCAAGCACACCCTCGCGGCGTGGCTGCTGGCGGCCGGAATGGCGGTGAGCGGTCCCGCAGCCGCGTCCGATCTCGCGGCCAGGACCTGCGGCACCCTGGCTGCCCGCGTCGCCGAGATTCCGGGCTCCGGCCCCGTCTTCCTGCGCAGCTACGACAACAGCTTCGGCCAGGGCCCGACCTCGGAACCGGCGCTGGGCAACGCGGCCTTCACCTACGACAACGCGCTGGCCGCCATCGCCCTGGTCGCCTGCGGGGAAAAGTCCGCCGCGCTGCGCATTGGCAAGGCGCTGCTGGACGCCGCCACCCTCGACCGCGCCGGCACCAAGGGACGGCTGCGCAACACCTACCGCGCCGGGGCGCAGAAGCAGCGGCCGATTCCGCCCATGGGCTGGTGGGACGTGGTGGAGAACCGCTGGCTGGAGGACCCCTATCAGGTCGGCACCGCCACCGGGAACGTCGCCTGGGCCGCGCTGGCCCTGCTGACCCTCGGCGAGGCGACGGGCGAGACCCGCTTTCGCGACGGGGCCGCCGAACTGGCCCGCTGGGTGGTCGAGCACACCCGCGACCCGCGCGGCCCCGGCGGCTTCAACGGCGGCGTCCAGGGCTTCGACAACGCACCGCAGCCCTTGACGTGGAAATCGACCGAGCACAACACGGATCTCGTCGCCCTCTTCTCCTGGCTGGAGCGGAGCGGAGCGCCCGGCGACTGGGCCGGGCCGGGCAAGGCCGCCCGTTCCTTCCTCGACGCCCTGTGGGCGGCCGGCGGTGGGCATTTCCCAACGGGCACCGCACCGGACGGCGTGACGGTCAACCACGCCACCTCCGGCCTCGACGCCCAACTGTGGCCGCTGCTGCTGCGTGGCGCGCCGGAGGCGTGGCGTCCGGCGCTGGACTACGCCGAACGCGCTCATGGGGTGGATGGCGGCTTCGACTTCAACGACGACCGTGACGGCCTGTGGGTGGAGGGGACGGCGCAGGCCGCCCTGACCTACCGCGCGGTCGGCCGCCCTGCGGACGCCGACCGGCTGCTGGCCGAGGTCGCGCAGGAGGTCAGCCCCGGCGGCTACGTCTGGGCAACGCGCCAGCCGCGCATCACCACCGGCCTCGCCATCGGCCCGGACAGCAAGACCGACGACTTCCACTACTACCGCCGCCCCCACCTGGGCGCGACCGCCTGGGCGGCGCTGGCCGCGCTGGGGTGGAACCCGTTCACCGGCGGGCGTTTGTAACGCTGGCAACCCAAGCGCAAACGCTTTTCCCTCAGGCGTATTGCGCAAGGCCATTGCCGAGCGACCAGTTCTCTTTCGCCACTTCGACGATGTTGACGAACACGTCCTGTGGCCGAATGCCGGGGTTGTCGCCAAGCAACTCCGCGATCCGCCGGAACAGCGCCTTCTTCTGCTCCACGGTGCGGGTGTTGTTCGCCGTGATCTGGATGTACACGAGGTCGTCGCCCCGTTCGACTCCAAGATAAGAGGCGCTGTAGCGAAAGTTCGCGGCGTCATGCTCGGTGATGGTCATGAACTGATCGTCTTCGGGCACGGTGAACGTTTCGTGCATCGCGCGGTATAGGCCATCGAAGATCGCCTG
>JAEZID010000545.1 GCA_023416195.1 Pseudomonadota bacterium
ACATCAGGCCCTGCATGATGCCCGACACCCACATGGCGGTGATGTAGAGCACGATGCCGATGGTGGCGGTCCAGAAGTGGTAGCTGACCAGGCGCAGGCTGTAGAGCTGCGAGCGCTTCCACAGGACCGGAACCAGGTAGTAGATGGCGCCGAAGGAGATGAAGGCCACCCAGCCCAGCGCACCGGAGTGCACGTGGCCGACCGTCCAGTCGGTGTAGTGCGACAGCGCGTTGACCGGCTTCACCGACATCAGCGGGCCCTCGAAGGTCGACATGCCGTAGAAGGCCACCGACGTGACGAGGAAACGCAGGACCGGGTCGGTGCGCAGCTTATCCCAGGCGCCCGACAGGGTCATGATGCCGTTGATCATGCCGCCCCAGGACGGCATCCACAGCATGACCGAGAAGGTCATGCCCAGCGTCTGCGCCCAGTCCGGGAGAGAGGTGTAGTGCAGGTGGTGCGGGCCGGCCCAGATGTAGAGGAAGATCAGCGTCCAGAAGTGCACGATCGACAGGCGGTACGAATAGACCGGCCGCTCGGCGCGCTTCGGAACGAAGTAGTACATGATGCCGAGGAAGCCGGCGGTCAGGAAGAAGCCGACCGCGTTGTGGCCGTACCACCACTGCACCATGGCGCTCTGCACACCCGAGACGAACGGGTAGGACTTCAGCCCCGTCAGCGACACCGGGACGTTGACGTTGTTGCCGATGTGCAGGATCGCGACCGTCAGGATGAACGCCATGAAGAACCAGTTCGCCACGTAGATGTGCGACTCGCGCCGCGTCATCACCGTGCCGATGAACTGGATGGCGTACAGGACCCAGATGACCGTCAGGTAGAGGTCAAGGATCCATTCCGGCTCGGCATATTCCTTGCCCTGGGTGTAGCCGAGCACGTAGCTGAGCGCCGCCAGGACAATGAAGATGTTGTAGTTCCAGAAGACGAACTTCGCGAGGCCCTCGCCGCCGAACAGGAACTGGCGGCTGGTGCGCTGCACGGAGTAGAGCGAGGTGGCGAACAGAACGTTGCCACCGAACGCGAAAATCACGGCCGAGGTGTGAACCGGCCGCAGGCGACCGAAGCTCGTCCACTCAAGGCCGAGATTCAGCGCCGGAAACGCAAGCTGCAGCGCGATGAACGTGCCGGCCAGGAAGCCGACGACACCCCAGAACACTGCAGCGATGACGAAGAGTCGGACGGCGTCTTCGTAATAACGAACGTCTTCCGACACCCGCTGGCTGCCCAGGGCGGCCCCTGGAGTCAGAGTCGCTGATGTCATTCAATCTCTCCCGTTTGCCCCGGGCGGCTCGGGCCGCTCCCTCTGAGGTTGCACCACCGCTGGGTACGTACTGTTAAGGAGGGGGGCAGGTTCGCGCACGACGTACGCATGCCGACACCGGACGCGCCTGCCTCCAATAATCCCCAATATGTGTAGGGGTGGACTTTGCAACATTGATCTACGTCAACGACCGGTCTTACCGGTGCCTGCCATCGTTCACCGTCCTTCACGCGGTTGGACAGGCATGGACGACAGCTTCATCGCGAAACCTCTCGGTCAGCGCCAAATCGACCAGGCCTACCCTCTGGTGCGTGCCATCGCCCCGGACCTGGCGGTGGAGCGTTGGCGCGCGTATGCCGCGGCACTCATTGGGTCCGTCGATACCCCCACGGCCCCGACCGGCATCATGACCGTGCAGAACGCGAGGGGGTACCTCCATGGGCTTTTCTCATACGCCATTGAGGAGCATCTCCGCCACGGTCGAATTTTGGGCGTGGAGAATTTCGTCGTGCTGGATCTGTTCGACATGACCGGGCCGGCGGAAACGCTGCTGCGCTCGATGGACGTGCTGGCGCGGGGGCTGGGCTGCTCGGCGATCCACACCACGCTGCCGGAAAACTGCGCGGGAACGGTGGATTCGCACAATTCCGTGCTGTCCTGCTTCCGCAACGAGGGGCACCGGACCGAGACCCTGCGCATGTGCAAGCCGCTGGACGGGGCCAACGACAACCACGCCCACCCGCCGCGCGGCGACGCGCGGGATGGCAAATAGCCGCATGTGACAAGTGTGGGCGGGGTCCTGATTCGCATTCCCCTCCCCGTGACGGATTGCGCGGCGGCGCCAACCCGCTACAGTGCCGATCCATGAGCGACACCATCTCCAAACCCGTCAAGTACCCGGCGATCCACATGCAGGCCGGCCGCCAGCGGCGCGTCCTGCACGGCCATCCCTGGGTCTATTCCAACGAAGTCCAGATGGACACGGCGGCCAAGGCCGTGCCGCCCGGCAGCCCGGTGCGGCTTCTGGACGCAGGCGGCACGCCGCTGGGCATCGCCACCTTCAACCCGCACACGCTGATCGCCGCGCGGCTGCTGTCCAGCGACCCGGCGACCGTGGTGGACCACGCCTTCATCGCCGGGCGCCTGCGCCGCGCGGTCGAGCTGCGCGACCAGCTGTTCGACCGCCCCTATTACCGCGTGGTGCACGCCGAGGCCGACGGGCTGCCGGGCCTGATCGTGGACCGCTACGGCGACGTGGTGACGGTGCAGGCCAACAGCGTCTTCATGGACCAGCGGATCGACGCCATCCTGGCGGCGCTGGACGAGGTGCTGGCCCCGCGCGCGGTCATCCTGCGCAACGACAGCACCCAGCGCGCCCTGGAAGGGCTGGCCGAGGAGACCCGGCTGGCCAAGGGCGAGATCGACGGCCCGATCCGGCTGGAGGAGAACGGCGCCACCTTCTTCGCCGACCCTCTGGGCGGGCAGAAGACCGGCTGGTTCTACGACCAGCGCGACAACCGCGCCTTCATCGCCAAACTGGCGAAGGGCAAGCGGGCCATCGACTTCTTCAGCTACAACGGCGGCTTCGGCGTGCTGTGCGCGGTCGCGGGCGCGTCGTCGGTGGTGTCGGTGGACCGTTCGCAAGGCGCGCTGGACAACGCGACCCGCGCGGCCGAGGCCAACGGCGTGGCCGACCGGTTCGAGGCGCGCCGCGCCGACGCCTTCAACGAGCTGGAGCGGCTGAACGCGGCCGGCGAAAAGTTCGAGGTGGTGATCGCCGACCCGCCGGCCTTCGTGAAGTCGAAGAAGGACCTGGCCGTGGGCTGCCGCGCCTACCGCAAGATGACCCGTCTGGCCGCCAAGATCACGGCGCCCGGCGGCTTCCTGCTGTGCGCGTCGTGCAGCCACAACGTGGACACCCCGGCCTTCGCCGAACAGGTCGCGCGCGGCCTGACCGACGCCGGGCGCACGGGGCGCATCCTGCGCACCGCCGGGGCCGGTCCGGACCACCCGGTGCACCCGAACCTGCCCGAATCGGCCTATCTGAAGGCCATCGTGATGCAGTTGGATTGATGTGAGAGGGATTCACCACCAAGGCACCAAGACACCAAGGAGCCTCGATATGCCGAGTTCCTGGATTCTTGGTGCCTTGGTGTCTTGGTGGTGAAAATCCAGATCAACGCGTGAAGACGCCCACGACCTCGACGTGCGCCGACCACAGGAACTGGTCCACGGGGTAAACGCGGGTCAACGCGTAGCCCCCATCGGCCAGGGTGCGGGCGTCGCGGGCGAAGGTGGCGGGGTTGCAGGACACCGCCACCACCAGCGGAACCTTGCTGACGGCCAGCGCCTGGGCCTGCGCCGCCGCTCCGGCGCGGGGCGGGTCGAAGACGACCGCGTCGAAGCGGGCCAACTCCTTGGCGGTCAAAGGATTCTCGAACAGGTCGCGGCGCTCCGTGGTCAGGCGCAGGCTACCGGCGGCCTTGTTCAGCGCGGCCTGCGCCAGGGCGTCGCCCTCCACGGCGTGGACCGCCGCCCGCTGGGCGAGCGGCACCGAGAAGGTGCCAAGGCCGGCGAACAGGTCGGCGACGCGCTTCGCCTCCCCGACATGCTCCAGAACGGCGGAAACCAAGGCCGCTTCGCCCTCGGCGCTCGCTTGCAGGAAGGCGCCGGGCGGCGGGGTGACCGGCACGCCCGCGAAACGCACCGCGACGGGGCGGCGGTGGGCGATGGGCTCCGGCGCGCCACGGTCGTCCGGCTGCCAGGAGATGCGGGCGACCTCGGATTCGTTAAACGCCACCAAACGCTCGCGGGCGGCGCGGTCGAGGCTGCGCGGGCCAACCAGCACGAGGTCGATGCCGCCTTCCAGATCGGCCGCGATCACGTCACAGGCCCCGCCCTCGGGAAGGACCTGAAGCAGGAGCGCGCGCAGTGGCTCGACCAGCGCGGTCAGGCGCGGGGCGAGGACCGGGCAGTCCTCCAGATCGACGAGGCGGTGGCTGAGCCGCTCGTTGAAGCCGAACCAGACGCGCTTGCCGCGCTTCAGCGCCGCGAAGCGGGCGCGGCGGCGGGCGGCCGGCGGGGTGCGGGACAGCGGCACGAACGGCGCATCGCCAAGGCCGACGCGGGCCAGCGCGCCGCGCACCTGCCCGACCTTCCAGGCCGCGTAAGCCTCGTCGTCCATGTGCTGGAGCGTGCAGCCGCCGCAGGTGCCGAAATGGCCGCAGCGTGCCGTGCCCCGGCCGGTGCCGGGTTCCAGGATTTCCAGCAGGTCGGCGCGCAGGGCCTCGCCCTTATCATTGGCCGACTCCTTGATGTGGACGCGCACGCGGTCGCCGGGAACGGTCAGGGGGACGAAGACCTTGACGCCCTCGACGCTGGCGATGCCGTCGCCGCGCGCACCGACCTCCGCGACGGTCACATCGACGATTCGGGGTTCGGCGATGCGGGAGTCCGACGAGGGTTGCGGGCGGCGCTTGGAATTGGAAAAGGAGGAACGTTTCACGCGGTCACTTTCAGTACGGCCATCATGCCGGTCTCCTGGTGTTCCAGGATGTGGCAGTGGAGCATCCAGTCGCCGGCCTCTTCGGCGACGAAGGCGATCTCGGCGGTCTCTTGGGGGCCGAGCAGGACGGTGTCGCGCCACTCGCGGTGCGGGGTCGGCTCGCCGTTGTGCTTCAGGACGCGGAAGGGGAAGCCGTGCAGATGCATCGGGTGCCACCAGCCGGTCTCGTTGACGAAGGTCGTCACCAGCGTTTGGCCGCGTTTGGCGGTGATGAGCGGCTCCATGTGGTGGCCCATGGGGGCCTGCCCGTTCAGCGCCCAGAAGGGGCCGCGCGGACCGGCGCCCTTCGGCATGTTGCCGTGCATGCCGCCGTCGAGGATCACGTCCTGGCGGACGGCGTTGGCGAGGTCCGGTTCCGGCAAGGGGTTGGGCGCCAGCGCGATGGGCGCGTCCAGCGGCGAATCCCGCAAGGGGGCCTCGGCGCCGTAGGTCAGCCGCGTCAGGCGGTAGGCCATGCGGGGGTAGAAGCCGTCCACCACGTCGAACCGCTCGCCGGGCTTGCCGGCCATGTCCAGCACGAGGTCGGCGCGCTGGCCGGGGGCGAGGATGACCTTGCCGTCCCCGGGGGCGTGCGGCGGAACCGGCTGGCCGTCCAGCGCGATCACCTGCGGCGCGTGGCCCTTGAACTCCAGCGCGAAGACGCGGGCGTTGGCGGTGTTGACCAGGCGCAGGCGGATGCGCTCCCCGGCGCGGACCGCCACCTCGTCCAGGATGGCGCCGTTGACGGTAACCGTGTTGCCGATGCGGCCGGCGTGGGTGCTGTCCATCGGGTGGCCGAAGCCGCCGGCGATCTCCGCCTCCTTGGTCAGGCGCCAGTCGCCGAGCACCCAGAGAAGGTCGCGGTCCACGCGGATCGGCTCGCGCTCCTCCACGATGAAGGCGCCGGACAGGCCGTGGGCCAGCTGCACCCCGCTGTTGGAATGCGGGTGGTACCAGAAGGTGCCGGCGTCCTTCAGCGCGAACTCGTAGGCGAAGCGGCCACCGGACGGCACCTCGGTCTGCGAGAGGTGGGGGACGCCGTCCATGTTGTTGGGCACGCGCAGGCCATGCCAATGGATGGTCGTGACCTCCGGCAGGCCGTTGGCGAAAGCGATGCGGGCGGTGTCGCCCTGGCGGAAGCGCAGCTCCGGGCCAGGGACGCGGCCGTTGTAGGCCCAGACCAGCGTTTCCGGATGCCCCCTGCCGACGAGCGGCAACCGGGCGGGAGCGGCGGCGAGGTCGATGGGCTTGGGGTCGATGGGCTTGCCCGGATCCGCCGCCAGCGGCACGCGCGGCAGCAGAGCGGCACCGGCGACGGCGGCCGCGCCGGTCAGAAGCGTGCGGCGGGTCGGGCGGATGGGCATGGTCAAATCCGTTCAGTAGCGGGCGAGCACGGCGCGCAGGCCCTCGGGGATCGGGGTCGGGCGGTGTTCGGCCTTGTCCACGATGACGCAGACGGCCTCTTGCGTGGCGATGCAGCGGTCGCCCTCGAACACGCCGGCGCCGACCACCAGGGAGCTGTTGCCGAGCTTCAGCACCCGCACGCCGATGCGCACGGTGGCGGGGTAGCGAAGCTCCGCCTTGTACTCGATCAGGCTGCGGGCCAGAACGACGGTCCACGGGTCGGCGTCGCGGAAACCGCCGCACTCTTGCAGGAAATCGACGCGGCCCTGCTCGAAATACACGCCGATGGCGTTGTTGTTGACGTGGCCCAGCGCGTCGAGATCGGCGAAGCGCACGCGCTCGCCGGTCCAGAAGCGGTAGGCGTCGGGGCTGGTCGGGCCCGGGGTTTGGCCTCGGGGTTGGCCGGGGGGCAGGTCTACAGTCTGGTCGGTCATGCGCCGAATGTGGCCGGTCCGGGCGGCGGGAACAAGCTGGAACATGGCGGTTATTCGCGGGATTCGGCCGAATTGCCGCGCCAATGCGACCGAGGCGGTGTTATAGGAGTCGGACCAACACCCGCTATGGACCGCATGATGAGCAACGACAAAACCAACCAGACGGCCGAGGCCCTGTTCGAGAAGGCCCTGTCGATCGCCGAGAAGCACCTGGAGGAGGCGATCAAGGAAGGCGGCCCGCTCGGCCCCTACATCGCCGTTGCCATGATCGAGGCCGCCGTCAACGCCGCCGTGGACGAGACCAGCCACGAGGACGTGATCGACATGCTGCGCGACCTCGCCTCGCAGATCGAGCAGGACGCGGACGAAGACGAGGACTGAGTCCCGTTTTTGGGGCCGTCACCCCGCGGGGGCTGCCTGCCGGCGCGCTTCGCGCCGGCGCAGGACCTCGTGGACGACGGCGCCCAGGATGGTCAGCGCGATCAGGATCAGCGACAGCGCGTTGACCGCGGGCGTCAGTCCCGTGCGCACCTTGGACGCGATGTAGATCGTCAGCGTGGTGTCCAGCCCGCGGACGAACAGCGTCGTGTTGTAGTTCTCGAAGCTCTGCAGGAAGGCCAGGAAGGACGCCGACAGGATCGCCGGCGTCAGGTACGGCAGCGTGATGCGCCGGAACACCTGCCCGTGCGTGGCGCCCAGGTCCAGCGCCGCCTCCTCCAGCGTCGGATCGAACCGCTGAAGGCGGGCGAGGAACAGAAGCATCGCGTAGGCGGTAACGAAGCTCGACTGGGCCACGATGGTCAGGAACAGGCCGCCCGTCACCCCGAACCACTGCCGCCAGAAGACCAGCGTCGAGATGCCGACGATCACCCCCGGCGTCAGCAGCGGCGACACCATCACGGCGTAGAGGAAGGTCCGCGCCCGGCTGTGCAGACGGTCGAGCAGCAGCGCGGCGGCGAGGCCCAGCGGCACGGCCACCGCGATCACCCCCGCCCCGATCAGCAGGCTCGTCCCCAGCGCCTGCCACATGCGCTGGTCGGCCCACAGCGCCGAGAACCAGTCCAGCGTGAAGCCCATCCAGGGCGTGACGGTGGGAAAGCGGCTGGTGTTGAAGGTCGCCGCCGCCATGATGACCAGCGGCAGGAACAGATAGCCGAAGAACAGGACGAGATAGGCGCCGGTGGCCCATTTGCGGAAACTGGCGGCGGTCATTTCGCGATATCCGTCAGGCCGACGCGGAACAGGCGCATCATCAGCAGGATGAAGCCGATGCACAGGACCAGCAGGATGAAGGCGTAGGCCGCACCCTGGTTCCAGTTCCCGCCCTCGAAGAACCAGTTGTAGATGACCTCGGTGAACCAGCGGCTCTGCGGCCCGCCCAGCAGGGCCGGCACGGCGTAGCTGCCCGCCGCCAGCATGAAGGTCATGATGC
>JAEZID010000549.1 GCA_023416195.1 Pseudomonadota bacterium
CTGGCACTCTTCCACGCGACCCTTGGGACGGCGGTGTCATGGTGGTGACCCCTGAAACGACGGCGGATGTGCCGCGCCGGGTGACGATCCTTGGTTCTACCGGTTCGGTCGGCACACAGACCGTTGATCTCGTCGCTCGCGATCCCGAACGTTTCCCGGTTGAAGCCCTGACGGCCAATTGCAACGTGGCGCTGCTGGCCGAACAGGCCCACCAGTTGAAGCCCAGGCTCGCCGTCGTCGCCGATCCTGCCAAATATGCCGAGTTGAAGGAGGCCCTCGCCGGAACCGGCGTGGAGGCCGCGGCCGGGGCGGAGGCGGTGGCCGAGGCGGCGCAGCGCCCGTCGAATTGGGTCATGGCCGCCATCGTCGGCGCGGCCGGCTTGGAGCCGACGCTTGCCGCCATCCGCCGGGGCGCCTGCGTGGCCTTCGCCAACAAAGAAGTGCTGGTCTGTGCCGGCGCCCTGATGATGGAGGAGGTGAACCGGCACCGCGCCACGCTGCTGCCCGTGGACAGCGAGCATTCGGCCATCTATCAGGTCTTCGATTTTCAGCGGGTGGACAGCGTCCTGCGGCTGATCCTGACCGCGTCGGGCGGGCCGTTCCGCAGCAAGGACCGCGCCTTCATGGCGGCGGCGACGCGCGAGCAGGCGGTGAAGCACCCGACCTGGGACATGGGCGCCAAGATCTCCATCGACAGCGCGACCATGATGAACAAGGGCCTGGAGATCATCGAGGCCCACTTCCTCTTCGGCATTCCGGAACCGAAGATCGACGTTCTGGTGCACCCGCAATCGGTCGTGCATTCGCTGGTGGAGTATGTGGACGGCTCCGTCCTGGCGCAGCTGGGCACCCCCGACATGCGCACGCCCATCGCCTATGCGCTCGGTTGGCCGGCGCGCCTTCCGACTCCGGCGGAGCGGCTCGACCTCGTCAAGGCGGCGACCCTCACCTTCGAGGCGCCGGATCCGGAACGGTTTCCGGCCCTTCGGCTGGCCCGGGCCGCCTTGCAAAGCGGTGGGGGCGCCCCTACTATTCTCAGTGCCGCCAATGAAGTGGCCGTGCAGGCGTTTCTCGACCGCCGAATCGGCTTTCTCGACATCGAAAAGATCGTCGAGGAGACGTTGGCGGCGCTGCCCCACCGGCCGCTCCGCGATCTGGGAGAGGTTCGGGACACCGACACCGAGGCGCGCCGCGTGGCCGCCGGCCGGGTGTCGGCTCTGGGCCGCTGATCCCGTCGAAGCGCAAAGGATGTGATGGACGTTATGGGCGGATTCGGGACCACGATTCTGTCGTTTCTGTTGGTCCTGACCGTGCTCGTGTTTGTGCACGAACTCGGCCACTACCTCGTGGCGCGCCGCAACGGTGTGCGGATCGAGGTCTTTTCCATCGGTTTCGGGCCGGAGCTGTTCGGCTGGACCGACAAGGCCGGCACGCGCTGGAAATTCAGCGCGATCCCGCTCGGCGGCTACGTCAAGATGTTCGGGGACGCCGATCCGGCCAGCACACCGTCGGCCCAGACCCACGGGATGACGCCGGAAGAGAAGGCCGTCTCCTTCCACCACAAGCGGCTGGGCCAGCGCGCCGCCATCGTGGCGGCCGGCCCCATCGCGAACTTCGTCTTCGCCATCCTGGCGCTGACCATCCTGTTCGCCACAGCCGGCCAGTCCTTCACCCCGCCCGACGTCGGCGGCGTGCAGCCGGGCAGCGCGGCGGAGCGCGCCGGCCTGCAACCCGGCGACCTGATCGTCTCGATCAACGGCAGCGGCATCCAGCGATTCGAGGAAATCCGGCAGATCGTCTCGATCCAACCGGGCGCGCCGCTGGAGATGGTGGTGGAGCGCGACGGCCGGAAGGTCAACCTGACGGCCACGCCGGACGTGCGCGAGGTCACCGACCGATTCGGCAACACGCACCGCATCGGCCAGCTGGGAATCATGCGCGGCGGGGCGGAGAACAAGCGCCACGACCCGCTAACCGCCCTGTGGCAGGCGGGGCGCGAGGTCACGGGCATGGTCAGCGGCACCTTCATCGCGCTCGGCCAGATGGTCGAAGGCTCGCGCGGGACCGAGGAGTTGGGCGGCCCGCTCCGCATAGCCCAGATGTCCGGCGAGGTGGCGCAGACCGGCTGGTACCCGCTGATCTGGTTCATGGCCTTCCTGTCGGTCAATCTCGGCCTCATCAACCTGTTCCCCGTCCCGCTGCTCGACGGCGGCCATCTGATGTTCTACGCCCTGGAAGGCCTGCGCGGCCGTCCGCTCGGACCTAGAGCGCAAGAATACGGTTTCCGCATCGGGCTTGCTTTGGTATTAACGCTCATGGTTTTCGCCACGTGGAACGACCTCGTTCAGCTGCGCGTGGTGGACTTCTTTCGGGGGCTGATCTCCTAAGCGAGCACCCCCCAGCCAGGGAGCGTGCTTTGCGGGTGTCGAGCAGGGTTTTGGCGTGCGGCCTGATGGCTGGCTGCGCCATGACGACGGTTTCTCTTGCGCCTTCCTATTCGGCGTGGGCCCAGACCAACGGGGCTCCGGCCTTCGGTGGTGGGACTCAGGTCGCGCAGGTCTTTTCCGGGGGCGCCATCCGCGACATCCGCGTGGAGGGGGTGCAGCGTATCGAACCCTCGACGGTGCGCTCCTACCTGACCGTGCAGCCGGGGCAACCGTTCGATCCCGACCGCATCGACGAATCGCTGAAGGCCCTGTTCAACACGGGCCTGTTCGCCGACGTGGTGCTGAAGCGCGACGGCGACACGCTGGTGGTCGCGGTGGTCGAGAACCCGATCATCAACCGCATCGCCTTCGAGGGCAACCGGCGCATCGAAAAGGAAAACCTGGAGAAGGAAATCCAGCTGCGCCCGCGCGTGGTCTACA
>JAEZID010000526.1 GCA_023416195.1 Pseudomonadota bacterium
CGCCTCCAGTGCCACCTTCGCCTTGAACTCCGCCGAATACCGTTTCCGTTTCCCCGTCATCGGGTCCGTCCTTCATCCTGGGCGAACCAAGCTTATCCGACTGTCCGGGAAACGGGGACCAGCTCACTGGACCGGCTTGAGCCCTTCCTGGCCCGGGCCGGCGTCGGAGAAGCCACGCATCTGCCCCCGCACCTCGAACGGTCGCGCGCCCATCAGGAGCGGCTTGCGCGACGGGCCGAAGCCGAGCGGCGGATCGTGGCCGACGGCGACCATCTTCCGCTTGCCGATCTCGTCGCCGCTTGGGAAGCCTGCGATCCCGACAGCGTGGCGTCTCAAACCGTCACCCTGGGCCAGGACCTTGACACGCTGAACAGGGAGGTCGCGGCGGCGGCCAACGCGCTGGGCGAGGCCCGCAAGGCGTTCGAGGCGCTGGACCAGTCCTCCCGCGCCGCCGTCGATGCCGCGGCCGACGCCGAAGCCGCGAAGGCCGACATGAAGGCGGAGGCGGAGGTCTATGTGCTGAAGCGGGCGCAATGGTTCCTGCTGCGCTGGGCCATGGACCAATACCGCGACCGCCGTCAGGCACCGCTGCTGACGCGCGCCAGCGCGCTGTTCCGCACCCTGACCCTTGGCCGCTTCGTCGATTTCCGGATCGACGAACCGGCGACGCCCCGTCTGCTGGGCCTGCGGGACGATCGGCAGACCCTTGTTCCCATCGAGGGAATGAGCGAAGGCACCCGGGACCAGCTGTTCCTCGCCCTGCGTCTGGCGGCGGTGGAGCAGTCGGTCGTCGCAGGTGTGCGGGTGCCGTTCATCGCCGACGATCTGTTCGTCAACTTCGACGACGACCGGGCCGAGGCCGGCCTGACGGTGCTTGCGGAGCTTGCCGCTTCGACCCAGGTCCTGTTCTTCACCCACCACGCCCATTTGCGGAGCATGGGGCAGGCGTTGGCTGGGCTGAGCCGTTTGGATCTGTGAGGCCGTTTCCCATCACACCGCGCACGCACCCACGATCCGTTCGCCCTCGATCCTGAGCAGCATCGTCACCGGCTGGAGCCGCTCGCTCATCACGGCCTCGGCCGCCCGGATGTCCAGGTTGATCTGCTCACGGCAGGATGCCACCTCGGTCACCAGCGTCTCGTTCCAGGCGAGCAGCGACAGCTTGCGTTCGTTCAAGGTCGCCGTCCGGTTCCAAAGGGAGGAAAGCCCCTTCACCTTCTCCCGCACGATCCGGTCGGTTTCCTTGAGGAGATCGCCGCTGTCGTCCAGCGCCCCGATCGCCTCCTGGATGCTGCGCTTGCGGTTTTCCTTCAAGTGCTCCTCTCCTGGGAAGGCGACCAGA
The DNA here is from genome assembly GCA_023416195.1 of Pseudomonadota bacterium. Classification (GTDB taxonomy): domain Bacteria; phylum Pseudomonadota; class Alphaproteobacteria; order Azospirillales; family Azospirillaceae; genus Azospirillum. The sequence goes on from JAEZID010000526.1 coordinate 1,343, forward strand.
AGCTGCCAGCCGCAAGCGCGGGCACGGATGCAGAGCAGCAGTTGGCGGTACAGATCGTCCAGCAGGTCCTGATGCGCCTTGATGGCCTCCTGCATGCCCTTGGAGCCGAACACGTCACCACCCTTGACGTTGACGACCTCCTGGCTTTCGTGGCGAATGTCCTCCAGCAGGTGATCCTGGACCTGGAGCAGGTGCGCCTCGTGATGCTCGATCTGGGTCCGAATGCCGTCCGACCATTCGCCGGCCAGCACCGAGGGCGCGATCTGCTCGAAGTAGCGAAGGGCGCCGGTCAGGACCGACCGGCGCTCGTTGCTCTGGAAGCGCTGAATGCGGTCCACCGCCGCCTTGATGTCGGAGAGCTTCCGGCTGATGTCTGCCAGATGCTTCTGCGCGACGGCCACGGAAACGATCTGAAACAAGGCCGCCGCGTTCACGAGGTTCGACAATCGCTCTGGCTCGAACAACCTGGCGTTTTCGGTAATCTTATTGTTGGCACCGTGCACAATGGCCCTGAAGCCGTGGCCGTCCGCCGCTCTCGCCAGCGGTCCATTGACGACCACCTCCATGTATTTCGTGGTGGCCACGTCGTAGGCGGTCGCGAGATTTGGCACGGTCTGCAACAGCGGGTTCAGCCGGCTGACACCGTTGTCCGATCCCGCAACGGGATGCCAGGCGCACGCCGGCGGCTCGGGAATGCGGGTCAGTGACAGTACGGGCTTGTCATCCGCGGCACCGATGACGAGGCGAGCGGCGGAAGGAGTCGGGACGGTCATGCCGGCGACGTTTGAGGTCTGCTCCGCATCGAACGCCGCCGCCGGCGTGGCGGCCGACAGGCTGTCCAGATGCTTCCCGCGCAGGTAAGCGAGATGCAGGACACACGGAACGGTCGCTTTGAAGAGCGGTTCGGACAGGCTGAGCCCCGAGGTGTCGAGCCCCATGGACCGAAGCGCGGCAAGCGAGAGAAGCGGCAATCCACCCACGGACGCGATGGCCGCCACCGTCGCGGCCATGCCCGTGATCTCCCGGGCCTTCGCGATGATGGCCGGCTGTTCCTCCGCGCGCAGCGGCGACAGCCGTTCCCCCACCTGAACGGCGCGGGAGAACAGAGAGTTCGCCTTCTCCTTGGCCGCCATCGCCACGGACGCGGCTTTGCCGGACACCTCCCGTGCCTTCGACAGGACCGCCGTCGGATCGTCCGGGGTCAGCGCCGCAATCTGTTCACGCAGATGCGCCGCGTGGGACAGCAGGGAATGCGCGCCTTCCCTGGTCGTCGTCGCGATCGTGGCCGCCCTGCCGGAGGCCTCTTCCCGCGCCTTCGCCAACACCGTCGCCTGCTCGTCCGGGGTCAGCGCCTTCAGTTGGTGGCCCAGGTAAAGGGTCAGAAGGTTGCTTTCGTTCTTGACGGTGTTACCAAGTTCGTGCGGCACGTCGAGCTTTTTGCAGACATCAACGACCAAGCGGTCGTAAGCAGGCCCTTCCCCACGAGCGCCGCCCGTTGCGGGGCTGTCACCGCACCGACGAAGCGCATCGCCAATCAGGCGATGATAGATCGAATGCCGGGGCCTGAGCCTGCGGTACGCTTCGTCGGCCTCAAAGAAGCCCGGCAGGGCCTCGGCAAGACACGCAGCCAAGGGGTCAAGGTCCGCGTCGGTGCACACCGACAGAAGCGCATAGAGATCCCCCCGGCGGATTGCCTCGATCCTCTCGTCCATGCCCGCTCCCCCGTTTTCCTGCCCCATACCGCCCCTTCTTCTACGATTATTCGTCCCAGGGGTTGATCACCATCACGCCGCAATCCTGAAAATCCGCCACGTTCCGGGTCGCCACGGCGGCCCCGCGCGACCGCGCAATGCCGGCGATCTGCGCGTCGAAGGTTCCGGTCGGGCGCCCCGCCCGACGCCGGCCCGCAGCAAGCAGGGCGAAGGCCTCCGCCGCCGCTCCATCGAAGGGCAGCACACGCCCGGCGAAATCCTCCGCGAACATCTGTCCCGCGGCGGTCAGAAGGTCGCTGCGCCGTTTGCCTTCCGGCAGCAACGCCAAGCCGTAAAGGATTTCCGCCTGGGTGACGGCGGTGGTGCACAGGTCGGTCGCGGTCTGGCCGGCAATCCACCGCACCACTGTGGCCGACGGGTTCGGCCGCATCAACTCCGACAGAACGTTGGTGTCCAGGATGATCATGGCAAGAAATCCCGGTCACTCGAACGTTGGCGGTTCCCGCAGCGGTTCGCGTGGCACGTCCGGCACCTCGACACCGCCGAAGCGCTGGAAGCGGCGCCGGATTGCCTCTGCCAAGTCCGATGCCGGGGCCGGCTGCCCGGCCAGGACGTCGCGCAGGATCAGGCGCGCCTCGTCCTCCATGGATCGGCCAGAATGGGCCGCACGGCTTTGCAGCCGCTGCGCCAGCGGCTCGTCCAAGTTCCGAATGGTCAGGTCGCCCACGCGCCGCTCCTCCGCACCGTGATCCATGCCGTTCCCATCCATCGTAGGGCAGAGAACCTTCGCCATCAAGAAACGGCGCACCCGCCGATGGGCCCGGCGTTGCCGGATGGCGAGCGCGTTCTACGGTCCCCGCGCGGCGTATAAGCCCGAGGTTTGCGACCGCATCAAATGGACGGCGCGAACAAGCAGGCGTCCCACAACAGGCTCTGATGCAAAGTTTGCCGGCAGGCGGCGGAATGGCTGGACGTTGGAGGGAGCCAAGCCGTGTCGGACTTCAAGGGACGTCACTTTGAGGGTGAGATCGTGCTCTGGGCGGTACGCTGGTACTGCCGGTGCGGCATCAGCAACCGCGACCTTGAGCAGATGATGGCCGAGCGCGGCACTTCGGTTGATGAGACCGCCGCAAACCTGGGGGCCAGTCAGGTGGCGACGCTTGGGCTGAGCTTAGCCGAGGGCAAGGCGACCCTGGCCGACCTGCAGCGCGTCCTGGTCATGGCGCAGGTCGACGCGCACTGTCGCCGTCGCCGCCGGTGCAGCCACTGTGGGGCATCGCGCCCGCTCAAGGACCACCGCACCCGCCAATTGGTGTCGCTGTTCGGCACGGTGGAGGTGCGCGCGCCCCGCTTCGGCCCCTGCCGCTGCGGCGTGGCTTGCCGGCGCACCCTGACCCCAGTTGCGGAGATCATGCCCGATCGCTGCACCCCCGAGTACGAACGTGTCCTGGCCGGCATGGGCAGCGCACTGCCCTACCGGCGGGCGCGGACGTTGCTGGCCGAGTTGCTGCCCTTGGATACGGCTCCCGATGTGGAAACGGTCCGCCGACGCACACTCCAGGTTGGGGCTCGGCTCGAACGGGCGGCGCTGGTCCCGCCGGACGAGGGAGTGCCGGCTCCGGCGAAGGCAATCACGCTGGCCATCGACGCGGGGCACGTGAAATCGGTGCGAACCTACCAGATGCGCTCGTTCGAGGTGATGATCGCGCGGGCGGCCAATGACAGGGGTCAGGAGGTGGTCTTCGGCAGCATGCCGGCCGAGGCCGACCGCCAAGCGAAGCAGCTTTATCACGTCTTGCGCCGTCTGGGGGCGACCACCACCACGCCGGTCACCATCCTCAGCGACGGGGCGGAAG
>JAEZID010000529.1 GCA_023416195.1 Pseudomonadota bacterium
GCAACGTTACCCGCGTGCAGGTCACCGTCGAGGTGCAGGAGGGGACGCCGATCAAGACGGACTCCATCGCCTCGCTGGAGGTGCAGGGCATCACCGGCGGCGCCTATGTCCAGATCTCCGGCGGCACCGAAATGAGCGAGCTGCTGCGCACCGCGCACAATGAAGGAATCCCGGTGATTCCGTCGCGCCCGTCTTCCCTGACGGTGGTGGTGGATGCGGCACCGCAGTTGCTGAACCGTGCGCTGGATGTCAGCAACCGCCTGACCGAGCTTCTGACCCCGCAGAATCAGGCGGCCTTCGGTGAGATTCTCGCCAACACCCGCGTGCTGACCGCCGAGTTGGCGAAGGCCAGCAAGGGGCTGGACGCCACCATGGCGCAGGCCAACCGCACCTTGCAGGCGTTCGAACCGCTGGCGCCGCAGCTGGGCCAGACGGTGGGGCAGGCGCAGCGCACCCTGTCCGCGGTGGAGGCCGGCACGAAGACTCTGACCGGCGACCTGCACGACCTCACGGTGGCGCTGACCAAGACCACCAACCAGCTGACCGCGATGGTCAACGAGAACCGCGAACCGGTGCGCGACTTTACCGCGACGGGGCTGTATGAATTGACCCTGTTGATCACCCAGTTGCGTGACCTGTCCGGGCAGATGTCCCGCGTCGTCACGCGGATCGAGAACGATCCGTCGAATTTCCTGTTCGGCGGGACGCGGCAGGGCGTGGAGGTGCGTGGGAAATGAAGGTGCGTGGGAAATGATGGGCCGGTGGATCAGGATGACCGGTGCGGGTCTGGTGGCGTTGGCCGTGGGGGCCTGCGCGGCGATCAACCCGACGGCACCGAGCCTCTACACGCTGACCCCGCGCGCCGCCGTCGATCCCGGCGCCCCGCGCGCCGAATGGCAATTGCTGGTCGAAGCGCCGGTGGCCAGCGGCGCCATCGACACGCCGCGCATCGCGGTGGCGCGCTCCCCGACCTCCATCGACTATTTCGCCGACGTGTCCTGGGCCGACCGCGCGCCCAACATGATCCATGGGCTGATCGTCCAATCCTTCGAGGACAGCGGGCGCATCGTCTCGGTCGGGCGCGACACGGTCGGCCTGCGCTCCGACTTCGTGCTGAAGACCGACCTGCGCGACTTCCAGGCGGAATATGCGACGCCGACCTCCGCCCATCCGGAACGGGTGCATGTCCGCATGGCCGCCAAGCTGGTCGCCATGCCGCGCCGGACCATCGAGGCGGGCGAGACCTTCGAGGCCGTCGTGCCCGTGCGCGGCCGCGATTTCACCGACGTGGTCGCCGCCTTCAACGAGGCGCTGGGGCAGGTGCAGAATCAGCTGGTGGACTGGACCCTGCGCAGCGGCACGTCCGTGTTCCGCCCGGGCGCGGGACGGACCGGCTGAAATTGCCGCTTGCGCAGTCTCGGCATCCTCATACGTAATGGTGGTCACGCAGGCGTAGGGGCGACGGGGCGGATCGGCCGATGGCTGAGTTTTCGGGAACGGAGCTTTCGGGGCTGCCCCGCGAGGACCTCGAAGAGATGGCCGAGGCCGCGCGTGAAGTGCGGGCCTGTCAGCGCGCGCTCGCCAAGACCGGCGACACGGTGGTCGGGGAGCTGCTGCGCGGGCACGGCACCCTGTACGAGTGGCGGCACTACCCGCCGGGCGACGTCTACGACGCCGAATATCACGCCCAGTATTATTACCACTGCCACCCGGAGGGCGAGCGGCCACAGGGCGAGCATGGGCATTTCCACACCTTTCTGCGGCCCTTGGGCATGCCGGACGGCGTCCGTCCGGTGGCTCTGCCGGACTTCAAGGAACCGGACTCCGACAACGACGCGCTGTCCCATCTGATCGGCATCGCCATGGACCTCGCCGGGCAGCCGGTGCGGCTGTTCACCACCAACCGCTGGGTCACCGGCGAGACATGGTACGCGGCCGAGGATGTGACCCGCATGATCGAGAGCTTCGTCGTGGACCATGCCCGCCCATCCTGGCCGGCGAACCGCTGGATCACCGCGATGATGCGCCTGTTCCGCCCGCAGATCCGCACCCTGCTGCGCGAGCGGGACGAGACCGTCCGCCGTTGGGTGGAACAGCGTCCGGGGAGCTACGTCTATGAGGACCGGGACCTGGAGGTCACCTCGCAGGCCGTGATCTCGGTGGACGAGCAGGTTGCCGCCGTGGAACTGGCCCTGCGCGGCACACGCCGCCGCCTGTCGGTCCTGCCGGAGCCGCCGCGCTGCGTCTCGCCCTGACAGCGTCAAGCCTGACAGCGTTAAGAAAGACTCAACGCTTTCGGCCGATCATGGGTTGTGTGAATTCGTTCCCGCTAATAATAAGGGAACACACCGGGGCAGGAAGGGTCCGGGACCCATGACCGAGCATCTGACGAAGGACGACGTTTCCCGGCTCTTGTCGGATCCGTCCCCGAACAGCCGTTCCGATCTGGCCGCCAAGGTCGCCCGGCAGTTCGACGGGGCCGTCCTGTCGGATTCCGAGCGCAAGCTGGCCGAGGACATCATCCGCGTCATGGCGCGCGACGCGGTTCTGCGGGTGCGCCAGTCGCTGGCCGAGAATCTGAAGGCCAGCCCGTCGCTGCCGCGCGACGTGGCGCTGATGCTGGCGCGCGACGTGGAAGCGGTCGCCATCCCGGTGCTCAGCGTCTCCACCGTTCTGACCGACGCCGATCTGGTGGAGATCGTCCACAGCGGCACCGACGCCAAGCACGCCGCCATCGCCCAGCGGCCGACCGTGTCGGCGAGCGTCGCCGA
>JAEZID010000534.1 GCA_023416195.1 Pseudomonadota bacterium
GGCCTCCGGCCTGCTGCGCGCGCCCTGCTCGCTGGCCGAGGCGGGGTGGGTGGCCTGGGCGCGCCGGCGGCACGGCCCCGTGCCGGCCCCGCTGTTCATCCTCGGCCACTGGCGCAGCGGTACCACGCACCTGTACAACGTGCTGAGCCGCGATCCCCGGTTCGGCATCATCGACCCCATCGCGGTCGGCCTGCCCTGGGACATGCTGGGCCTCGGCCGGCTGCTGCGCCCCTTGCTGGAACGGGCGCTGCCCGAACGCCGCTACATCGACAACGTCGCCGTCACCCCGGAAAGCCCGCAGGAGGACGAGATCGCGCTGGCGAACATGTCGCCGCTGTCCTTCTACCACGGCCTCTACTTCCCCCGTCGTTTCGATGAGAATCTGCGGCGCGGTCTCTATTTCGACGGCTGCACGGAAACGGAGATCGCGGCGTGGCGCCGCCGGTTCCTGTATTTTCTGGAGAAGGTTTCGCTGTCGCAGGGCGGCCGGCAAATCCTGCTGAAGAACCCGGTCTACAGCGCGCGGGTGTCGATGATGCGGGCGATCTGGCCGGACGCCCGCTTCATCCACATCCACCGCGACCCGCGCGCCGTGTTCGTCTCGACGGTCGGCTTCTACCGGACCCTGCTGGCGAAGCTGGCGCTCCAGCCCCACGGCCACATCGACGTGGAACGGGCGGTGCTCGACCACTACCCGCGCGTCATGCAGGCCCTGATCGACGACACCGCAGACCTGCCTCCCGGCCAGTTGGTCGAGGTCGCCTTCGAGGCGTTCGAGACGGACCCGCTGGCCGAGGTGGAGCGCATCTACCGCACCCTGGACCTTCCCGGCTACGAGGAGGCGCGTCCCCGCTTCGACGCCTACCTGACCGCCGTCCGCAGCTACGCCAAGAACCGCCACCGCCTGTCGGAGGAGGGGCGGGCGCGGGTGGACCGGGAATGGGCGCCCTTCGTGGCCCGCTGGGGCGACCGGGCGGCGATGCCGTGACGCGGCTGCTCCGGGGATGTGCGTTTTGTTTGGGGATCCTTCTGATGGTGTCCGGTTTGGCGCACGCCGACTGCCGAACCGTTGCCGTGACGGCGGACGGCCGGCGCGTCGTCGGCATCGAGGACATCGCCCTGGATGCGCCGCGCGGACAGGCGATCCTTTCCGCCTACGACCGCCGCGCCGACACGGACGGCGGGCTCTACCTGCTTGATCTGGCCGCGCTGGACGGAACGGATCGCGTGGAGGTCCGAACCCTCGCCGGCGGCCTGCGCCCGCACGGCATCGACCTGCGCGTGGAGGAGGACGGCTCCCGCACCGTCCTGGCCGTCAACCGCCGCCGCGACGGCCCGACCACCGTGGAACGCTACAGACTGGACGGAACGGAACTGCGCCACCGGGGCACCGTCGCCGACCCGTTGCTGTGCCGGGTCAACGATCTGGCCGCTCTCGACGGCGACCGCTTCCTGTTCACCAGCAGCCACGGCGGCTGCGGCTGGGCCTCCGTGCTGTGGGAAAATGTCTTGGGCCAGCGGGGCGGCTTCGTCGGGCTGGCTGGGTCTGGAACGGCTGGGGCTGGCGGCGTTCGCGTCCTGGCCTCCGGGATCGGCTTCGCCAACGGCATCCTGGCGGCGCCCGTACAGGACCGCCTCTACGTCGCCGCCACGCGGGAACGGGCGGTGCTGGTCTACCCCCTGTCGGCGCTCCTGTCCGGCAATCCAGCCGAGCCTGAGCGGATCGCCGTCCCCGGCGGCCCCGACAACCTGACCGCCGGTTCCGATGGCGAGGTGCTGATAGCCCTGCACCCGTCGCTGTTCCGGCTGGCGCTGCACCGCTACGGCTTGCCGGGCGGAGGGACGGCGCCGTCGCGGGTCGCGGTTCTCGGCGACGGCGTCCTTCTGGACGAGGACGGTGGCCGTTTCTCCGCCGCGACGGTCGCGGTGGGCTGGGCCGTGGATGGGGATAGGCGGTTGCTCATGGGGTCGGTGACGGCGGACGGGCTCTTGTTCTGTGCCGGTGCCACGCGATCATCAGCCCCGGCAGAACGATCAGCGACGCGATGACCGTGTAGGTGATGGAGATCGCCAGCAGGATCCCCATGCTGGACAGCCCGCGGTGGCCGGAGATGGCCAGCGTGGCGAAGGCCGTGCTGGTGGTCAGGGTGCTGACCAGAACGGCGCGCGGCGTGCTGGTCACCAGAAGCTCGATCCCGAAGGAGGCTTCCGGCGCCCCCTCCCGCACCAGATCCTGGCCGCGCGCGACCATGTGGATGCTGCTCGACACGCCCAGCGCGAACAGCAGCGGGATGACGATGACGTTGGCGAAGTTGAAGGGAATGCCCAGCACCCCCGCCGTCGCCACGGTCCACAGCGCCGCCAGCAGCAGCGGCGCCAGGATCAGCACGAGGCCCGACAGCGACCGCTGCACCAGGACCAGCAGAAGGGCGATCAGCACCAGGGTCAGCCCGGTCGCCTCGGCGAAGGCGGCGCGCACCACGCGCGCGGCCTCGGTCACCGTCACGGGCGCGCCGGTGGCGTCGGGGGCGATGGCCAGCACCGCGTCGGCGAACCGGGCCATCTCGCGGCTGTCGGAGATGTCGTGGGTCGGCAGCACCTCGACCCGCGCCCGGCCGTCCGGGGCGATCCAGCGCCGCCGGATGCTCTCCGGCACGTCCTCCGCCGTCACCGGCCGGTCGACCGCGATGCCCTCGCGCAGCCGGTCGAGCAGGGGCGGCAGGCCGCTGGTCAGCGCGTCGTCCAGGGCCGCGAGCCGCCCCTCCGGCACGCGGTCGAGCGCCCTGGCGAACCGCTCCACCGCCGCGCGGACGTCCGGAGCGCCGCTCTTGTCCGCGATGTCGCGGGCGAGCACGGTCTTCAGCGCCGCGAACGCCTCGGCGCGTTCGGCCTCGTCCAGCTCCGGCGCGGTCGGCGGGGCGGTCAGGCTGGGGCCGAGCAGCAGCTCCATGTCGGCCAGGATCGGCAGCTTCGCTTCCTGGTCCTTGGGGATGAAGCTGGCGAAGGTGCGCACGCCCCCCGATTCCGGCAGGGGGCGCAGCCGCTCCGCCAGCGCCTGCGCCGCCTCCAGGTCGGGCGTCAGGATGTTGATGGAATAGGGGGAGGTGCGCGGCGTCTCCGCCAGTTCGCGGTAGGTGCGCACCGCCTCGGTCCGGCGGTCCTGAAGGTTCAGCGGGTTCACGTCCAGCCGGACCAGCGGCAGGGCCGCCACCGACGCGGCGGCGCTGATCCCCGCCCCGATCAGGATGGCGCGGCTGTTGCGCGTGACCCACCCGGCGAAGCCCCGGTCCTCCCGCTCCGGCGGCGCCACGCCCGGCCCCGGCCGCAGCAGCACGATCAGCGCCGGCAGCACGGTCAGGCTGATGAACAGCGCGATCCCCATGCCGAGGGCGGAGATGATCCCGAATTCCGCCATGCCGACATAGTCGGTCGGGACGAAGGACAGGAAGCCGATCACCGCGCAGGTGGTGCTGAGCACCAGCGCCGGGCCGACGCCCTTGGCCGCTTCCACCGCCGCCGCGACGCGCGACAGGCCGAGCCGCAGCCCTTCCTGGTAGCGCAGGCCCAGGTGGCTGCCGAAATCGTCGCCGAGTCCGAAGAACATCACCGCGCAGGTGACCGAGATCAGGTTCAGTTGCCCCACGGTCAGCGCCGCCGCCCCGGCGTTCAGCGACAGCCCCAGCAGGAGCAGCAACATCACGCAGGCGATCAGCCGCCCGGACCGCATGCCGACGATCAGCACCGCCGACACCAGCACGAAGGACAGGATGGTGGCGAGGCCGGCGGTGTTGGCGACAGTGTCCAGCTCCGCCTGGCGCAGCGGGACGGCGCCGGTCAACCGAATCTCCCCCCCTTGCCCGGCGGGTTCGTTCTTCAGATCCGCGATGGCGGCGCGCACCGCCTCCATCGCCGGGCGCCCCCGCTCGAAGGAGGCGTTGTCGAGCCGTGGCTGGACGAGGACGAAGCGGCGGTTGCCGATCTGGTCCTCGTCGCCCTGGACCAGCCCGGTCCAGGACACCGGCACGGGCCGCCCGTCGGCGACCGTCGCCGTGCTGTCGGCAAGGCGGTTCAGCAGATCGGTCAGCGAAGCCGGGGCGTTCTCGTCCGTGTGGCCGAGGACGAGGTCCAGCAGGTCGGCCAGCCCGCGCAGGTTCGGCGCCGCGTTCAGCGCACCCAGCGCCGCCTGCGCGCCGGCCAGCCGCGTCGCCAGGTCCTGCAACGCGTCGGTGTCGAGGAACAGCAGGCCGTAGCGGCGGAAATACGGATCGGCCGAGGGCACCTCGGCGCCGGCCAGCGCCTGCGGGTATCCGGCCATCAGTTCCGCCAGCCGCAGGGCCGCCGCGTCGGATTGGTCGGGGGAGGGGGAATCCACGACGACGACGATCTGGTCGTCGGCGAAGGGGAAGGCTTGCCGGTACGCGTCCGTGTTGCGGCGGAAGGCGGCCTCCGGCGCGATCATGTCGGCGGTGCTGGTGTTGATCGCCAGCCGCTCGGCCGAATACCAGGTGGCCAGCGCGGACAGCAGGACGGTGATCACGACCGTCGTGACCGGCCACCGGCAGCAGGCCGCGCTGGCGCGGGCGATCATGGCTCGTCCGAAAGCCGTCAGGCGGTCCAGCACGCGCAAGCGCCTCCCGATTCCATGGCGGCGCACTGTGTCAGAACCGCGAACGCCGCCCAACGTACACTACCGTATGTTACTTCCCGTCCTGGCCCCGGCGCGGCACCTCAGTGCCCCAGAATAATGGGAATCCGGGAAACGGGATGTACAAAGACGAGGCAGGCGCGGGCTTTCGGGTCCGCCGGGCGGAGCCGTCGGCCAGGGCCCTGGCGGAGGCGGTGACCGGTGCTGCGGACGCGCTGGTCCGGCGGCAGCGGGCCGACGGGCATTGGGTGTTCGAGCTGGAGGCCGACGCCACCATCCCCGCCGAATACCTGCTTCTCCAGCACATCCTGGACGAGATCGACCCGGTTCTGGAGGCGGAGCTGGCCGCCTTCATCCGCGCTGGCCAAGGGGCGGACGGCGGCTGGCCGCTGTTCCATGGCGGCGCCATGGACGTCAGTTGCAGCGTGAAGGCCTATTTCGCGCTGAAGGCGGCGGGCGACGCGCCGGACGCCCCGCACATGCGCCGGGCGCGGGAGGCGATCCTATTTCGGGGCGGGGCGGCCCGCTGCAACGTCTTCACCCGCATCCTGCTGGCCCTGTTCGGCGAAATCCCCTGGCGGGCTGTGCCGGCCATGCCGGTGGAGATCATGAACCTGCCGGAATGGTCGCCCTTTCACATCTCGCGCATCTCCTACTGGTCGCGGACGGTGGTGGTGCCGCTGCTGGTGGTGATGGCCTACCGCCCGCGCGCCGCCAACCCGCGCGGCGTCCGCATCGCGGAGCTGTTCGCCGAGCCGCCGGAGCGGGTCCGCAACTGGCACAGCAACGCGGGACGGGGCGGCTGGGCGACGCTGTTCCGGGCGCTGGACGCCGCCCTGCACGCGGTGGAGCCGCGCTTTCCCGCCGACTGGCGGCAGCAAGGCATCGACCGCGCCGTCCGCTTCGTGACGGAGCGGCTGAACGGGGTGGACGGGCTGGGCGCCATCTTCCCGGCCATGGCGAACGCGGTGCTGATGTTCCACTGCCTGGGCCATGGGCCGGACCATCCCGACGCCGCCACGGCCCGGCGCGCCCTGCGCGGGCTGCTGGTGCGGCAGCCGGGGCGGACCTACTGCCAGCCCTGCCTGTCGCCGGTCTGGGACACGGCCATCGTCTGCAACGCCCTGTGCGAGACGGGTTCGCCGGCGGCGGCCGGGGCGGCGGGGCGCGGTGCCGACTGGCTGGTCGGGCGGCAGATCCTGGACGTGGTCGGCGACTGGGCGTGGCAGAGGCCGGGGCTGGCGCCGGGCGGCTGGGCCTTCCAGTACACCAACCCCCACTATCCGGACACCGACGACACCGCCATGGTGGTCATGGCGTTCCAGCGTCTGGACGCGGAGCGGTACGATACGCCGATCCGGCGCGCCCGCGACTGGATCGTCGGCATGCAGAGCCGCAACGGCGGCTGGGGCGCCTTCGACGCCGAGAACCAGCACGACTTCCTGAACCACATCCCCTTCGCCGACCATGGCGCGCTGCTCGACCCGCCGACCGCCGACGTGACGGCCCGCTGCGTCATGATGCTGGCCCGGCTGGGGGAGGAGCGGGACGCCTTCGCCCTGCGGCGCGGGCTTGCCTTCCTGGGGCGGGAGCAGGAGGAGGACGGCGCCTGGTTCGGGCGCTGGGGCACCAACTACGTTTATGGAACCTGGTCGGTGCTGGAGGCGCTGGCCGCCGCCGGGGTGCCGCCCTCCGCGCCGGAGGTGGCGCGGGCGGCGCGCTGGCTGCTGTCGCGGCAGAGACCGGACGGCGGGTGGGGGGAGGACGGCGCCTCCTACTGGCCGGACGGTCCGCGCGGCGAAGGGCCGGTCGCCACGCCGTCGCAGACCGCCTGGGCGCTGCTCGGCCTGATGGCGGCGGGGCAGGTGGACCACCCGGCGGTGGCGCGCGGCATCGATTACCTGCTGGCGACCCGCAACGCCGAGGGGCTGTGGAGCGAGGAACCCTTCACCGCCGTCGGCTTCCCGCGCGTCTTCTACCTGAAGTACCACGGCTATCCGGCCGCCTTCCCGCTGTGGGCGCTGGCGCGCTATCGGGCGTTGCGGGGGTGACGGCGCGCTTGGTCTTGGCGCTTCTGTTCCTTGCGATGCCGGCCATGGGGGGGGCCGGGGGGGGGGCCCGGGCGGGGGAGGTGGCCGTTCGGGTCCAGGGTGTCCGGAACGACCAGGGCAGCGTCGTCGTCGGCGTCTGCGCGGAGGAGGTCTTCATCGGCGGGACCTGCGCCTTCTGCGCCTCCGCGCCGGCGCGGGCCGGAGCCGTGACGGTGACCGTGCCCGACGTGCCGCCGGGGACGTACGCCGTGCGCGTGTACCATGACGAGAACGGCAACGAACGCATCGACCGCAATTTTCTTGGCGTGCCGCTGGAGGGATTCGGCTTCGGCAACG
>JAEZID010000554.1 GCA_023416195.1 Pseudomonadota bacterium
GTCGCATACCACGCTATCTGCGTTGCGAGCGTCGTCTTGCCAACCCCGCCCTTCATATTAATCATCGAGACGCATACGGCCATCAAATATCTCCATCGCTCAAAATTGGACGAGTCTGCGGTGCCAGAACTGATCAGGAAAGATATTATGATGGGTGGCGCTTCCGCTCAAGGTCGCGTGCATCGCAGTACGCTATAGCTCATGTAAGGGTGATGGTCATATTCCTTTGGCGAACTGTAGAAAAAGCATGGGTTCTCAGTTGCCTTGCAGAATGTACGCCATTAACAGCCATGGATGACGGTGCTTGTTAGGCGTGATCGAGGTGCTTGCGAAAGATAAACTGGCTCGTTGCGCTCCACTTATTCTTCGTCCTATGCCCTGAAAACATACCTTGGGCACTCACACCCCCACGGTGCTCTCCGCCACGAACCGCTCGAACGCGTCCACGTCCAGGGGGCGGCTGATGAGGAAGCCCTGGATTCTCGTGCAGCGTTGCTGGCGGAGCATTTCGGCCTGCTCCTCGGTTTCCACGCCTTCGGCGATGGTGTCGAAGCCCAGGCTGTCGGCGAGGTTCACGATGGTGCCGACGATGGCCGGGTCGGTCGCGGACTTCACGATGTCGCGGACGAAGCTGCGGTCGATCTTCAGCGTGTCGATGGGGAAACGCTTCAGGTAGGCCAGTGACGAATAGCCGGTGCCGAAGTCGTCGATGGACAGGCGCACGCCGATGTCCTTCAGCTCGTTCAGGATCGTCACGGCCTTTTCGATGTCGCCGATCATGGCGCCCTCGGTCAGCTCCAGTTCCAGCCGGCCGGGGGGGATGTTGGTGGACTCGACCACGCTGCGCACGAAGCTGACGAGGCGGGCGTCCTGGAACTGGCGGGGCGACAGGTTCACCGACACCGACGCGAGGTCCAGGCCGGAGGCCAGCCAGCCGGACAGGCGGGTGCAGGCCTCGCGCAGGGTCCAGGCGCCGATCTCCCAGATCAGGCCGGTTTCCTCGGCCAGCGGGATGAACTCCGCCGGGCTGACAAGGCCGCGCGCGGGGTGGTGCCAGCGGATCAGGGCCTCGGCGCCGATCACGCGGCGCGGATTCGTGTCCACCTTGGGCTGGAAGTGAAGCGCGAACTCCTCGCCCGACGCGGCGGCGCGGCGCAGGTCGCTTTCCAGACCCAGGGTGAAGCCGGACCGCTCGCGCATGCCGGTCTCGTAGAAGACGTACTTCTGCTCTGGGTTCCGCTTGGCGTGGTACATGGCCAGGTCGGCGTTGCGCAGAAGCTGGTCGGCCGTCTCGCCGTCGTCGGGGTAGAAGGCGATGCCGATGGAGGCGCCGCAGAAAAGCTCCTGATTGTGGACGGCGAAGGGCTCGCCCATCGAATAGAGGATCTTCTCGACCAGCCGGGCGCCCGAGGCGCGGTCGGCGGCGTCGGGGGCGACGATCAGGAACTCGCCGCCGCCCAGACGGCCCACCGTGTCCGTCACCCGCGTGCAGTTGCGCAGGCGCTTGGCGACCAGCTTCAGCAGGTCGTCGCCGGCGTGGTGGCCCAGCGTGTCGTTCACCTGCTTGAAGCGGTTCAGGTCCAGGAAGGCCACCGCCACCTTGGTGCGGGTGCGCTGGGCGCGCAGGATGGCTTCCTCCAGGCGCTCGCAGACCAGCCAGCGGTTGGGCAGGTCGGTCAGCCGGTCGAAGCTGGCCTGATAGCGGATCTGGTGTTCCTGATACTTGCGCTGGCTGATGTCGGCGAGCGTCAGGACGTAATGTTCCAGCGTCCCGCCGGGGGAGCGCACGGCGTTGACCGACAGGGAGGCCGCGAAGGCGTCGCCGGAATGGCGGAAACTGGTCACCTCGCCCTGCCAGCGGCCGTCGCTGCGCGCGGCGCGCCAGATGTCCTCGATGAAGGCGCGTTCGTGCGAGCCGGGGGCGAAGAGGACCAGCGGGCGGTTCAGCAGCTCGTCCCGGCGGAAGTTGGTCATCACCTCATAGGCCGGGTTGACCGCCTGCACGATCAGATCGGGGTCCACGATCAGGATGCCGTCGGCCACGCTTTCGAACACGGTGGCGAGGAGGCGGATCTTCTCCTCGTGCCGCTTGCGTTCGGTGATGTCCTGGACGGTGCCTTCGTAATAGCGGATGCGGCCGTTGGAGTCGCGGACGCAGCGCGCGTTCTCGGTGATCCAGATGATCGAGCCGTCGCGGCGGAAGACTCGCGCCTCGAAACTCTGCACCACGTCCCGTTCGGCCATGGCGCGGGCGAAGGCCTCGCGCTTGCCGGGATCGACGTAGAGCTGGCCGGCGATGTCCGTCAGGTTGTCGGTCAGGTCGGCCGGCGAGTCGTAGCCATAGATCCGCGCCAGCGCCGGGTTGACGCGAAGATAACGGCCATCGACCGTGGTCTGGTAAATACCTTCGACCGCGTTCTCAAAAATACTCCGGTACTGCTCTTCCGTTTCCTGGCTCATCGAGCGCGCCTCTTCCGACGCAAGGGCCGCACCGTTGGGGAAAAGCATGCTTAGGACTCAAAGTATTGTTTTCGTCTCTAGCCCTTTTTGCGTCGCACAAAAGTAGATGACAGGAATGCGGCGCGCGTCAAGGCAGATCACTTTATATTTTTCTCAATTGTAATGAAAGGGGGGATATAGGCCATGCGTCATAGAGGCGCGGACCGGCGGACCGGCGGACAAAAAGAAAGGGCCGGATGTTTCCGGCCCCTGCATTTGAGCGATAACCGTTTTCTTCTAAGGGGTTGACCCTATTGGAAGGGTTCAGTGGCCGTGGCCGACCTTGGCGCCTTCCTTCAGGACATAGCGGCGCGAGCAGTAGGGGCACTCGGTGCGGCCCTCGGCGCTCAGCGTCAGATAGACCAGCGGGTGGCCCAGCGCGCCGCCGCCGCCGTCGCACCCGACGGTCAGGGTTTCCACTTCAATCGTCTCGGTCGGCTGCATGGCAGACATCCTCCTCTTTGACACACTCGCGCGACAGCGTCATGGTTAAGATGCCCACCGAATGAGGCACGCGCGCGCGGCCGGATGATACCCAACGCGCCGCGCGGATCAAGGTGATACCGGAAAGGCCAAGCTTCGAAGCCCATGGTTGCGCACTCCTCACTCAAATCCGTCAACCTGCCGGCGCACGCCGTCGAGGTCCGCGGCCTCACCAAGATTTACCGAGCCCAAGGGAAGGCCGGGCCGAAACACGCGCTGAAGGGAATCGATCTGGCGATTCCCCGCGGCTCGCTGTTCGGGCTGCTGGGTCCGAACGGGGCGGGGAAATCGACCCTCATCAACATCCTCGCCGGGCTGGTCAACAAGACCGACGGGGCCGTGGCGATCTGGGGCACCGACATCGACGACCATCCGCGCCAGGCGCGGGCGTCCATCGGCGTGGTGCCGCAGGAACTGA
The DNA here is from genome assembly GCA_023416195.1 of Pseudomonadota bacterium. GTDB lineage: Bacteria > Pseudomonadota > Alphaproteobacteria > Azospirillales > Azospirillaceae > Azospirillum. Next base: position 3,401 of record JAEZID010000554.1, read on the forward strand.
ACATGGACCCCTTCTTCACGCCCCGCGAGATGCTGGAGCTTCAGGCGGGCCTGTACGGCGTGCCGAAGAAGGAACGGCGGACCGAGGAGCTGCTGGAGGCCGTGGGCCTGCGCGACAAGGCCGACGCCTACGCGCGGTCGCTGTCCGGCGGCATGAAGCGGCGGCTGATGGTCGCCAAGGCGATGGTGCACACGCCGCCCGTCCTGGTGCTGGACGAGCCCACGGCGGGCGTGGACGTGGAACTGCGCATCCAGCTGTGGGAGCATGTGCGCAAGCTGAACCGCGAGGGCACCACGGTGCTGCTGACCACGCACTACCTCCAGGAAGCGGAGGAGCTGTGCGACACCATCGCGATCATCAACCACGGGACGGTGGTCGCGTGCGAGCCGACCGCGCAGCTGCTGCGCCGGGTGGACGCCAAGGCGCTGACCGTGGTGGTCGATCGCGATCTGGACGGCGTGCCGGCGGAGCTGGGCGGCTTCAAGGCGGAGCTGGCCGAGCCGCGCCGGCTGGTCGTGCGCTACGAGCCGAGCCGGCAGCGGGTGGACGCCATCCTGGCCGCGCTGGCGGCCGGGGGGCTGGGGGTTGTGGATCTGAGCACGGAGGAATCGGACTTGGAGGACATCTTCCTCCAGCTGACCGCCGGGGCGCATGCGCGAGGGAACGTCGACGATGCTGCGTGATGCGATCCGGCGCGCCGCTGGATTGGTTCTTGGGGTGGGCCTGATGCTGTCGGGCTGCACCGCCACGTTTCAGCCCATGGGCGCGCCGGTCGCGCAGCCGAAGCTGACCGACAACGCTCTCTACACCGCCGACGGGTTCGAACTGCCGCTGCGCCGCTGGCTGCCGGAAAACGGCGCCCCGGTGCGGGCGGTGGTGGTGGCGCTGCACGGCTACAACGATTATTCGAACGCCTTCGACGGGGCGGGGCGCAGCTTCGCCACGCACGGCATCGCGACCTATGCGTACGACCAGAGGGGCTTCGGCGCGACGCGCGACCGGGGCATCTGGCCGGGCACGCCGACCCTGGTCGCCGACCTGCACACGGCGGTGGAGCAGGTGCGCGCCCGCCACCCCGGCGTGCCGGTCTATCTGATGGGCGAGAGCATGGGCGGAGCGGTGGTGCTGACCGCCATGACGCAGCGGAACGCGCCGGCCGTGGACGGCACGATTCTGGTCGCCCCCGCCGTCTGGGGGCGGGAGGTCATGGGCTTCTTCCCGCGGGCGATGCTGTGGCTCAGCTACAACCTCGTGCCGGGGATCGTGGTGCACCCGCCGAAGGACCTGAAGATCCAGGCCTCCGACAACATCGAGATGCTGCGCGCGCTGGGCCGCGACCCGATGGTCATCAAGGGTTCGCGCGTCGATGCGCTGGACGGGCTGACCGACCTGATGGGCTCGGCGCTGGCCGCCTGCGGGCGGCTGGAGGTGCCGTCGCTGGTGCTGTACGGCGCGCACGAACAGGTGCTGCCGCCCAAGCCCGTGAAGCGCGCCTTGCAGGACTTCGGCGCCGGCGGGCGGCATGTGGTCGCCGTCTATCCGGACGGCTGGCACATGCTGCTGCGCGACCTGAAGGGGCAGGTGGTGATGAACGACATCGTCGCCTGGATCCAGGACCCCAAGAACCCGCTGGCGAGCGGGGCGGACAAGGGGCCGCGCGAGCTGGTGGCCGCGAAGTAGAGTCCGGGAACGTTCGAAAGAGAAGGAGCCCCGCGGGATCGCGGGGCTCTCGTCGCGCTTGGGAAAAGGGTGGCGGTTCTGCCATGCGTTTTTCACAAGGGACGGCGATCGTATGTCGGTCCGTGGTGTGAAATGGGCGATGGGCCGGCGCCGGATGAATTTTCGACGAGATGGTCTCATTTAAGGGTTTGCTCTCCGCGAAAGCTTCGGCTATGGTGCGCGTCCGCTGTCGCTGGACCCGTAGCTCAGCTGGATAGAGCGCTGCCCTCCGAAGGCAGAGGTCATGAGTTCGAATCTCGTCGGGTCCGCCACAACGCTGAATTTTCTCAAGGGCTTAGCCAGTAGCATGGCTGAGCCCTTTTGCTTTTCGGCCCTCCCCGGACGGTTTTGCAAAAAAGTGACGGGCCTATGTCGATTTTGCTTGAGCGCCTATGCCAGCCCGGCTATACGGACGGCCCGCGCCACCCAGAACGACGCGGGACGCGCTTGTGGCGGAATTGGTAGACGCGCTAGGTTCAGGTCCTAGTGGCTGAAAGGCCGTGGGGGTTCGAGTCCCTCCAAGCGCACCAACACCTTGCCGGTGTTGGGGCTGTACAGAGATGAACGTGGGGCCATAGCTCAGCTGGGAGAGCGCTACAATGGCATTGTAGAGGTCAGGAGTTCGATCCTCCTTGGCTCCACCATCTCTCCTCCTGCCGGCGCAAAGCCGGAATCATTTATCGAAAATTTGATCCGAAATTCCCTGCGATTGCGAAATCGAAGGGCTTAACCCTTTGGATCCTGTGGTCTCCGGGTGGTGGCGGACGGATAATTGACCGTCGAAACCGAAAATCCCCCGGAGCGCGTGCCATGTCCAGACGAATGGAAGTCGGGTTGAGGACGCTCGTCCTCGCGATCCATGAAGAGGCAACGATCACCGCGGCGGCCAAGGGGCTGACCGGTGCGCTGGCGCAGCTGGCCGCCTTGCGGGAAACCGCCAGCCTCGCGTCGGGGCAGGCCGGGCGCGCGGTCGGCGAGGAAGAGGTGATGCGCATCGTCCTGAACGCCCGCCGCATTCGCCGGATGCGCGCCGAGGCTGAGGCGGTGACGATGGCGGCGATGGCCACGGAAGCTGAAACCATGGAAAAGGTTGGGACGGCGCAGGAGACGCCCGCCGACCCGCTGGCGGTTCGGTTGAAGCGGCGGCGGCTGGCGCCCCTGGCGGTGCGGTCGCTGACCCGGAACTTGCCTGCAATCGTGCGTTGACGATCCGCTCCGGGCCGTGCGGGCGGGGTGGTGGAGGGGCGCGTCGCGTGAAGGCAGCCGTATGAAATCACAGGGCCGCCCCCGGAACGGGCTTGTGCTGAAGCGATTGCGCCGCAATGATCGCGCCCCACCGGCGGCCCCCTCGCCGGCCTTCCTCAAGGACCGATCCCGGCAGCCCGGAATCCGAAATGCGCAGAGTGACGACGAAACCTCGGGCGGACTGGCGTCCGGGGCTCCGCAAGTATCCCTTCGGCGTGCGCGCGATGAACGCCGGCGCGGCATGGCGCGAGGATGTCCGCTATGAGTTCTCCGCTTCCCAGATCGACCTGATCGAAAGCGTCGCCGACGAACTGCACGCGATGATCCGCGAGGCCGCGCGCGCCGCCGTGGAGGGCAGGCTGTTCGCCCAGCTGGGCATTCGCGGCGAGGTCGCGCGCCTGCTGGAGGCTTCCTGGTCCGACTATTGGGCCGGCGGGCGGCTGAACGAGCGCGCGGGCGCTCTCGTCGGGCGTCTGTCGCTGGCTTATGACGGGCGCGATTCCGTCAAGCTGCTGGGCTGCAACTACGACACGGGCGAGGGGCTGTTCGCCGCCTCCATCGTTCAGCGCAACTGGCGCGAGGCGTTGGCCGCCGACGCCGACCAGTTCAACGGCCTGCACGAGGGGCTGGTGGAACGCTGGGAGGAGCTGGCCACCGGCCTGCACAGCCGCGCCCGCATCCATCTGGCCTGCGCCACCCCCGACCCGATGCGCGAGGGCGAACTGGTCTATCTGGCCGCCACGGCGGCGGAGGCCGGCATCGACACGCGCCTGCTGCCTTTGCAGGGACTGGGCTGGGACGGCCGCCGCTTCCTCGACGACGAGGGGCAGTCGGTGTCGTGGCTGGCGAAGATCTACCCGTGGCAGGGCCTTGCCGACGACGCCTTCGTGCACAAGCTGCGCTCCGGCGGGATGAGCGTGCTGTCGCCGCTGTGGTGCTGGCTGATGTCGAACCACGGGCTGCTGGCGCTGCTGTGGCACCTTTACCCGCAGCATCCGAACCTGTGCCGCGCCGTCTTCGATCCGGCCGACCTGGGCGGGTGCGATTCGGTGACCGCGCGCAGCCTGTTCGGGCTGGACGACGCGGCCCAGTGCATGACCGTGCAGGGGCAGGTGGTGTCCGACACCGGGACGGCGGACGCCCTGAGCGGGAGCGGTTTGGGCGGCGGCGTGTGGCTGGAAACGCCGCCGATCTTCGAGGACGAGGGCATGCACGCGGTGCTGCACGCCTGGATTGTCGGGGACAAGTGCCTGGGCATGTCGGTGCGCGAGTCGGAAGACCCGCGCGTCGGCCCAGATGCGGCGATGGTGCCGCATCTGTTCAGGGGATAGGGGGAGTATTGCCCTCTCCCGAACCCTCCCCCGCTGACGCGGGAGAGGGGAGGGCGCTTTGGGGCTACTGGCCGCGTCCCGGCGCGAAGGGGTTGGGGAGGCGGGAGCCGAAGGCTTCCTTGCGGGCTTCGCGCCACGCGATGTCGTTGCCGCCGCTGGCGGAGGTGGAGACGTCCACCACCTGGCTCTGGTGCCGCAGCCAGGCGCGCAGCTTCTCTTCGAAGCGGCTGGCCTCCTGGGCGTCGGCGACCTCCAGCTGCATCGTCAGGCACAATTCGGTTTTCATGGCGAATCCTCCCGGTTGACCGTGGGTGCCTGTCAAACAGGCGAAGCGGGGAGTGGTCGCGCGCAAAGGAAAAGGGCGGGGAAATCCCCGCCCTTCAGGAAACGTCCTTTGGAAACGTGACGGCCGGTTGTCTCACTTGCCCTCGGGCTTGGTCGGCTTGGCGGCCGGCTTGGCGATGCTGGCGATCTGCTTCTGCAACTCGTCGATCTGCTTTTGCAGCTCGTCGAAGGTGTGCTCGCCGGCCGCCGGGGCGGGCGGCTTGACGAAGGGCGGCTTGGCCGCGGGATGCGGCTGGTCCTGGTCTTCCTCGCCGGGGCCGAAGGGGGAGAACATGCGCATCGCCCGCTCGAACATCGCCATGTTCTGCTTGCCCACCTCTTCCAGACGGCCGAACGGGAACATGCCGCCCAGCGTGTTCTGGAAGTAGTCGCGCATCTGCTCCTGGTTCCGCGCGAAGGACTGCATGGAATATTCCAGGTAGCTCGGCACCATCCACTGCATGTTGTTGCCGTAGAAGCCGATCAGCTGGCGCAGGAAGCTGATGGGGAGCAGGTTCTGGCCCTTGCTCTCCTCTTCCACGATGATCTGGGTGAGGACGGAACGGGTGATGTCCTCGCCGGTCTTCGCGTCATACACCACGAAATCCAGGCCATCCTTGACCATCTGGCAGAGGTGGTCGAGCGTCACGTAGCTGCTGGTCGCGGTGTTGTAGAGCCGCCGGTTGGCGTACTTCTTGATCGTGATCGGAGCGGACTTCTGGTCTTCCTTTTCGGCCATCTCGGTTTCTTTCAAGAAAGGACGTTCGGCGAAATGATTCAGATATAAGCATCTACTCGAACGTTTGCACGGTGTCCAGTGCCGTACCGCCGCAGAGCGGCGACGCTCCGGGCCGCGCCGGGTTCGCGGCTTTGCGGGCATTTCGGGGCGCGGCAACACGGTGCTGGTCAAGGCGGCAGCGCACCACCTATACTGATGGTCATGGCCGAATCGTCCGACCCCGACATTCCTTCCCTGGAAACGCTTGCGCAACGGTACCTCGACCTGTGGCAGGAACAATGGGCGGCAACCGCCGCCGATCCCGAAACGGCGGACGCGCTGGCGCGGCTTTTCCAGATGATGGGGCAGGGGGCCGCGGCGGTCGCGCCCTTCCTGTTCGGTCCGGGCGGGTTCGCCTTCGCGAGCACGCCGGGCACCGGCTGGAACCCGAATCCACCCCCCGATCCGTCGCCGTACCACACATGGCCGCAATATACCGGGCCACAACACACCGGGCCGCAGCCTTCCACGACGCCGAAGCCGCCGGACGCGCCACCGGCCGCGGGGGGGACGCATGAGCCCGGCCGCGCGGAAAGGTCCGCCCCGTCTGGGTCCGCGCCCGCTGGCGCTGCATCTGGCGACGGTGATCCCGACGTTGCTCAGCTCCTCCGCCGGATTGCCGCACTTGAGGAACGGCTCGCTGCCGTGGAGGGCGGAGCTGAAGGACCGGGCCGAGGAGCTGCGGGGGCTGGTCGGCCGAACCGACGCCGACGCGTTCGGTAGAGCGGTCGATCGCGCGGTCCGGCACCAGATCGACCTGTTCCTGACCGGGCTGGAGCGGTACCGGCACCATCCCTACCGGCGCGACCTGCCGGACCCGCCCGTGCTGTGGGCGGAGGGAGCGACGCGCGTGCTGGATTATGGCGGCCCCGATTTGGGCGGCTCCGGCGTGCCGGTGCTGTTCGTGCCGTCGCTGGTCAACCGTCATTACATATTGGACCTGTCGGAGCGCAAGAGCCTGATGCGCTGGCTGGCGGGGCGAGGGCTGCGGCCCTTTCTGGTGGATTGGGGAACGCCCGGCCCGCTGGAGCGGCGCTTCACCCTGACCGATTACATCGCCGGGCGGCTGGAGCGCGCGCTGCTGGCCGTGGTGGAGGCGACCGGGCGGCCGGTGCCGGTGGTCGGCTATTGCATGGGCGGGCTGCTGGCCACCGCGCTGACCCTGCGCCGGCCGAAGGAGGTGACGGCGCTGGGGCTGATGGCGACGCCCTGGGACTTCCACGCCGAGGACGCCGGGCTGGCGCGCCGGGCGGCGTCCTTCTTCCAGCCCTACGGCCCGCTGGTGGACGCCTGGGGGGAGTTTCCGGTGGATGCGTTGCAGGCGCTGTTCGCCCAGCTGGACCCCATGATGGCGCTGAAGAAGTTCAGCCAGTTCGCCCGCATGGACCCGGACAGCCGCGCCGCACTGGCCTTCGTGGCGCTGGAGGACTGGCTGAACGACGGGGTGCCGCTGGTCGCCGGGGTGGCCCGCGACACTTTGGCCGGGTGGTACGGGCGCAACGACACGGCGCGGGGGAACTGGCTGGTCGCCGGGCTCGCCGTCGATCCGGCCTGCGTCACCGTGCCCACCCTGGCAATGATTCCCGAACGCGACCGCATTGTTCCGCCGTCTTCGGCCATGGCTTTGGCAAGAACAATACCTAGAGCTCAAATGATCAGGCCCGCCTTGGGCCATATTGGCATGGTGGTAAGCGCTGGGGCAGAGACGGGCATATGGCGCCCCCTGGCCGAATGGCTTATTGCCGCAGGATAACCCCAGCCTGTCAGGTGTCTTGCATTGGGAGAAAGGCGCGCCTAAGGTCAATCCGACTCCCAGCGTCACTCTAACTCGATAATAAAACTGTCAAATCCGAGGAGCGTCGACATGACCGAAGTTGTCATCGCCAGTGCTGCGCGTACTCCCATCGGCAGCTTCAACGGGGCGCTCAGCTCCGTCCCCGCCCATTACCTGGGCGAGGTGGCGATCCGTGAAGCGCTCTCCCGCGCCAAGACCGAAGCCGGCGAAGTGAACGAGGTGATCCTGGGCCAGATCCTGACCGCCGGTCAGGGCCAGAACCCGGCTCGCCAGGCCGCCGTCAACGCGGGCATTCCGGCGGAGGCGACCGCCTTCGGCATCAACCAGCTCTGCGGTTCGGGCCTGCGGTCGGTGGCACTCGGCTATCAGGCGATCCGCAACGGCGACGCCGACATCATGGTCGTCGGCGGTCAGGAGAGCATGAGCCAGGCCCCGCACGTCATGCACCTGCGCAACGGCGTGAAGATGGGCTCGGCCGAGCTGCTCGACACCATGCTGAAGGACGGCCTGTGGGACGCCTTCCACGGCTATCACATGGGCAACACCGCCGAGAACGTCGCCCAGAAGTGGCAGCTGACCCGCGACGAGCAGGACGCCTTCGCCGCCGCCTCGCAGCAGAAGGCCGAGGCCGCCCAGAAGGCCGGTCGCTTCAAGGACGAGATCAATCCGGTCACCATCAAGGGCCGCAAGGGTGACATCATCGTCGCCGACGACGAGTATCCGAAGCACGGCACCACGGTGGAATCGCTGGGCAAGCTGCGCCCGGCCTTCGCCAAGGACGGCACGGTGACCGCTGGCAACGCGTCGGGCATCAACGACGGCGCCGCCGCGCTGGTTCTTATGACCGCCGACAACGCCGCCAAGCGCGGCGTCGCCCCGCTGGCCCGCATCGTCTCCTGGGCGACCGCCGGCGTCGATCCGGCGATCATGGGCACCGGCCCGATCCCGGCCTCCCGCCTCGCCCTTCAGAAGGCGGGCTGGAAGCACGAGGATCTGGACCTGATCGAGGCGAACGAGGCCTTCGCCGCGCAGGCCCTGGCCGTCAACAAGGACCTGGGCTGGGATACGTCCAAGGTGAACGTCAACGGCGGCGCCATCGCGCTCGGCCATCCGGTCGGCGCCTCGGGCGCCCGCGTCCTGACGACGCTGCTGTTCGAAATGCAGAAGCGCGACGCCAAGAAGGGCCTCGCCACCCTGTGCATCGGCGGCGGCATGGGCATCGCCCTCTGCGTCGAGCGGGGCTGATGTGAAAAGCGGGCCGCTCCTTCACGGGAGCGGCCCGCTTCGTAAGAGCACGTAGAAGACGACAAAGAAGTCCACACACACTTTGGGGGAGGAGCCAATGGCTCGGGTTGCAGTTGTCACCGGTGGTACGCGCGGCATCGGCGAGGCGATTTCGGTCGCGCTGAAGAACGCCGGCTATGTCGTCGCCGCGAACTACGCGGGCAACGATGAGAAGGCCAAGGAATTTTCGGCCCGCACCGGCATCGCCGTCTACAAGTTCGACGTGTCCGATTTCAACGCCGTCAAGGAAGGCATCGCCCAGATCACCGCCGACCTCGGTCCGGTCGACGTGGTGGTCAACAACGCCGGCATCACCCGCGACGGCGTGTTGCAGCGCATGACGCCGGAGCAGTGGAACGACGTCATCGCGACGAACCTCACCTCCTGCTTCAACCTGTGCCGCAACGTCATCGACGGCATGCGCGAGCGCGGTTTCGGCCGCATCGTCAACATCGGTTCGGTGAACGGCCAGGCCGGCCAGTACGGTCAGGTGAACTACGCCGCCGCCAAGTCGGGCATCCACGGCTTCACCAAGGCGCTGGCCCAGGAGGGTGCGGCCAAGGGCATCACCGTGAACGCCATCGCGCCGGGCTACATCGACACCGACATGGTGCGCGCGGTGCCGCCGAACGTGCTGGAGAAGATCGTCGCCCGCATCCCGGTCGGCCGTCTCGGCAAGGCCGAGGAGATCGCTCGCGGCGTGCTGTTCCTGGTCGGTGACGACGCCGGCTTCATCACCGGCTCGACCCTGTCGATCAACGGCGGTCAGCACATGTACTGATCGGCGCACGCCGGTCTGTTTCCAGGGAACGTTGGCGACACCCCTCTCCGGGAAACCGGGGAGGGGTTTTGCTTTTCCCCCCTCCCTAACCCTCCCCCGCTGTGCGGGAGAGGGAACTCCGCCGCTATCCCCTCCACCGCCAGGGCGGGGGGGCTTTACGCCCCAAAAAGCGAAACCCCCGCTCGGTCGGCGGGGGTTTCTGCGGGCGATCTTAGGAGCCCGCAATTGCAATGCCGTTTGCACGGCGAAATCTCAGAGATGTCTGGCCGAATGGGTCGGCTTCCTCAAGTAAGCGCCGGTGGACTCATGAGTTTCTCACCCTCCTGTCTACGGGAACACTTGCCTTGCAGTGCGGCTGGCTTTTGCCAACCTGAAGCGGAGCTTTCCGCGTCTTCACCTCAACCAGTTTTGCTCTGAGAGGTAGCGTGCTCCTACTTGAGGGGGCTGTCAAGACCTTCTTCGCGGGGTATCTACGACGGTCACACTCAGTTGCGGAACTGGAAGGCGACCGGGCGCTTGTCGTCCAGGGAAACCACCGCGCAGCCGCCGAGAGCTGGTCCGATGGGAAGCTCGCCAAGCGCGGTGACGGCGCCGGCTTCCTTGAGACGGCCGACGAAGCCGGCGCCGTCCGCCTTGGCGACCCAGGCGAAGGGGATCCAGGTCTGGCGCACCGGCTCGCCGCCGGCCTGCACCACGGCGGCGAAGGCGGCGGTGCCGGGCGTGCCCGGCGGGAAGACGGCCAGCACGGTGCCGGCGTC
>JAEZID010000034.1 GCA_023416195.1 Pseudomonadota bacterium
TCCTCGAACCGGCCGAGACCGGCGAGGGCCGGATGCTCCTCCGGCGTCTCGTGGGCGGAGAGATCCAGGGCGAACAGCGGTTGCTCGCCCCACAAGCCGAGGAAGACGGGATCGCCCCCAAAGCCCGAGTTGGCGGGAGTGAAGACCGCGCAGGGCGATTCGGCGGGACCGCCGACGAAGCTGCGCGCCCGCCACACGGGAACGACCCGCGCCGCAGGCGAGGCCCAGGCTTCCGCCAGCCAGTCCTTGTCCTTGCGGCGGAACGCGGCGCGGTCGAGCGGAACGCCCGCGTAGATGTTGGGTCGGTCGTGCATGGGCGAGAAGCTGCCACAAGGCGGGGCGGCGCGGAAGTGCCCGCCAGGGCAATCCTCCACCTTTCCGGTTTGCGACCGTCCCCCTCGCGTTTAGGATGCCGCTCCCTTCCCTCCCAAGCCGGCGGAGCCTGCCATGACCGAGACCTGTCCCGCCCCCCTGGTGACGCTGGCGCAGCGTCTGGCCGACGCGTCCGGCCCCGTGGTGCGCCGGTATTTCCGCACGCCCGTGGCGGTGGACGACAAGGCCGATTCCTCGCCGGTCACCATCGCCGACCGCGAGGCCGAGCGCGCCATCCGCGCCATCATCGAGGCCGAGCGCCCGGACGACGGCATCTATGGCGAGGAGTTCGGGACCAAGAACCTGGACGCCGAATGGGTGTGGGTCATCGACCCCATCGACGGCACCAAGTCCTTCATCACCGGCCGCCCGATCTTCGGCACGCTGATCGCGCTGCTGCACCGGGGCACGCCGGTGCTGGGCATCATCGACCAGCCGATCATCAACGACCGCTGGGTCGGCATTGCCGGCCAGCCGACCACCCACAACGGCCAGCCGGCCCACGTGCGCGCCTGCGCCGGGGGGCTGGCCGCCGCGACTCTGGGCACCACATCGCCGGACCTGTTTCCGGGCACGGACGCCGATGGTTTCCGCCGGGTGGCGGGCCGGGCCAAGGTGTCGGTCTACGGCGGCGACTGCTACACCTACGGCCTGCTGGCGTCGGGTTACTATGATCTGGTCGTCGAGTCCGGGCTGAAGCTGTACGACTTCGCGGCGCTGGTGCCAGTGGTGACCGGGGCCGGCGGGCTGATGACCGACTGGCAGGGCAACCCACTGAACGCGAAGTCCGACGGCCGCGTGGTCGCCGCCGGCGATGCCCGCACCCATCGTGAGACCCTGGCCGCCCTGGCTGGATGAGAAAAGACGACATGACCGCGATCCCCAAGCCCGAGCGTTCCGTTTTCGAGACCTCGCCGGAAAAGCTGCGCCCCTTCCTGCATTCGCTGGCCGACCGGGTGTCGGGCGGCTCCAACTGGATGGTGCGCAAGAAGACGGTCTGCGACCTGCTGCTGGGGCTGGACGCCTTCTTCGCCCTGCCGGCGGAGGAGCGGACGGCCCTGATGGGGCAAGGCGGCGAGGCGCCGGAGACCGACGACACCGGGCCGGCGGACTTCCGCAACGTGCTGCCGCTCTATGTCGGGGCGATCCTGGAAGGGCTGAACGAGGACGCCATCACCGGGCCGGAGCAGGCCGCCGTCTATATCCTGTCCATCCACCCGGAACACCAGAGCGCCGCCGAGGCTTGGATGCTGGCCGATCCGCGCAACGGCAAGGCGGTGCGCCGGCTGATGAAGGCCGACCGCCGCTACCGTCAGCTGATGGACCGCATGGCCGACCATTGGAAGCGCACCGCGCGGAAGCTCGGCTGAGGCGCGGTCGGCGGAACAAGCGTGCGCCGGCGGAAGTTATTCCGTCATGTCCACCAGCACGATGTCCACCACCACGGCGCAGGGCGGGCCAGCGACCACGCCCACCGCACCGCTTGCATGGGCCGGGTATCTGCTGGGCTTCGGCCTGGGCGGCTTCTTCGATGGCATCCTGCTGCATCAGGTGCTGCAATGGCACCATCTGCTGACCGCGGTGGAGGGGGCCGCCTTTCAGGACATCCGTGTTCAAATCCTCGCGGACGGCCTGTTTCACGTTCTCATGTACATCATCGCGGCGGGTGGCCTGTGGCTGCTGTGGCGTGGCCGCCGCCGCTTCGCCGAACCGGGCGCGGATCGTCTGCTCTTGGCGAACGCCCTGATCGGCTTCGGTGTCTGGCACATCCTCGACGGCATCCTGTCCCATTGGATTCTCGGCATTCACCGCATCCGCATGGACGTGGAGAACAAGCTGTTCTGGGATTTGCTGTGGTTCGTCGTCTTCGGCGTCGCGTTCGTCGCGGCGGGCTGGTGGCTCCGGCGCGGCGGGAGCGGGGGGAATTCCGGCGGATTCCGGCGGGCGGCGACTCCCATCGCCCTGACCCTGGCCGTCCTGATCGCCGGTCCCGTCGCCGCCCTGCCGCCGCCCGGCGTCACGACGGTCATGGTGCTGTTCAAGCCGGGAACGACGCTGCCGGACAGGCTCGCAGCCGTGGCGGCCGTCGATGCCCGGATCCTGTGGCACGACCCTTCCGGCCAGCTCTGGGCCATTGACCTGAGCGCGAAACGGAGCCCGATGCAACTCTACCGGCATGGCGCGCTGCTGGTGAGCAATTCGCTTTTGCCCGTCGGCTGCTTCAACTGGTTCCGGGTCTGAAGACCGTCCGGTTCTCCCGCCTTGGCGGGCACCGGATGCTCGTTCCCATGGCCCCAAGCGGAGGAAAACCGGCTTTACGGAAGCAACGACACGATCAGCAGGCCGAAATAGACGCCGATCACGAGGCCGAGGACAATTCCATAATCCTCGTCGGTCATCGGATTGGAATCGGGATCGAACTGCCGCACGGGTGTACTCCGATTGTGTCAACGACCAGCTCAGAATAGCCGTTGACGCGCGCGGATTTTCCGTGACAAGCGCATGAAAAAGTGGCCGCGACCGGGGCGTCGCGGCCAAGGCAATCAGGGAGAAGATGCATCAGGAGAACGGCTCAGGCGGAAGGCCGGGCCTCGCCGGTGATGGCAGGCTGGGGCGGCAGTTCCTCGGCCAGTAGCTTGTAGGCGAGACCGCCGAGAACGCCGCCGACGATGGGCGCCAGCCAGAACAGCCAGAGCTGCTGCAAGGCCCAGCCGCCGACGACCAGCGCCGGCCCGGTGCTGCGCGCCGGGTTCACCGACGTGTTGGTCACCGGGATGCTGATCAGGTGGATCAGCGTCAGCGCCAGCCCGATGGCCAGCGGAGCGAAGCCGGCGGGCGCGCGGCGGTCGGTGGACCCCAGGATGATGATCAGGAACATGAAGGTCAGGACGATCTCCGCCACCAGACCGGAGGTGAGGTTGTACCCGCCCGGCGAATGGGCGCCGTACCCGTTGGCGGCAAGCCCCTTCTCGGCCAGCGACCAGTCGGCCTTGCCGCTGGCAATGAGGTACAGCACCAACGCCGCCAGGAAGCCCCCGACCAGCTGGGCGATGACGTACGGCAGGATGTCCTTGGCCGGGAAACGCCCGCCGGCCCACAGCCCCACCGTCACCGCCGGGTTCAGGTGACAGCCGGAGATGTGCCCGATGGAATAGGCCATCGTCAGCACCGTCAGCCCGAAGGCCAGCGCCACGCCGGCGAAGCCGATGCCCACCTCCGGAAAGGCGGCGGCCAGCACGGCGCTGCCGCAACCGCCGAACACCAGCCAGAAGGTGCCGATGAACTCGGCCGTCGTCCGCCGCACCATGGTCATGGCCGCCGCCCTCCGTTCGTGATCGCACATCACGGGGACACATGTTGCGTCCCGATGCGTTCATGCCAAAGGCCGTGCCTGTAACATACGGTTGCCTGCCGCCGGGCGGCGGCCGTGCTAAGCTGTCGCCCCTCACCACGGACAGGTCCGCCGATGCGTCGCATTCTCACCGCCTTCGCCGTTCCGATGCTGGCCGTTCTGACGCTGCCAATTTTGGGGGCGGCCGTTCCGGCCCACGCCGGCACCGTGACGGTCCACGCGCTGAAGCAGTTCGGGGAGCCGGAGTTCAAGCCGGGCTTCACCCACTTCCCGCACGCCAATCCCGACGCGCCCAAGGGCGGGCAGCTGACCCTCGGCGCGCTGGGCAGCTTCGACAGCCTGAACTCCATCATCCTGCGCGGCGTGCGGCCGCGCACGCTGGGGCTGATCTCCGACGCGCTGATGGTGCCCTCGGGCTGGGAGATGGACGCCGCCTACGGCGCGCTGGTGGAGACGGTGGAGCTGCCCGACGACAGGCGCTGGGCGGTGTTTCACCTGCGGAAGGAGGCCCGCTGGCACGACGGAGTGCCGGTGACGGCGGGCGACGTGGTGTTCGCCTGGGAGTCCGTCCAGGCGCACGGGGCGCCCTTCCTGAAGTCCTTCCTCGACCGCGTGGACACGGTGGAGGCGCTGGACGACCACCGGCTGAAGATCACGCTGACGACGACGAACGAGATCAAGCCGATCATCGACTTTGCCCAGTCCATCGCGCCGCAGCCCAAGCACTGGTGGACGGCCAACGGGCGCGACATCTACAAGACGACGCTGGAACCGCCGCTGGGCAGCGGTCCCTACCGGATCAAGGCGGTCGATCCCGGCCGGTCGATCACCTACGAGCGGGTGGCGGACTATTGGGGCAAGGACCTGCCCACGGCGAAGGGCTTCAACAACTTCGACGTCGTGAAGGTGGACTATTACCGCGACGACGACGTGATGTTCGAGGCGTTCAAGGCCGGCGCCTACGACTTCCGCACCGAGAACCGGGCGCAGCGCTGGACCACCGGCTACGATTTCCCGGCCGCGAAGGACGGCCGCGTCGCGCGCGTCAGCGTGAAAAGCGAACTGCCGCTGGGCGCCCAGGGCTTCCGCCTGAACACCCGCCGCGCCAAGTTCGCCGACCCGCGCGTGCGCGAGGCGCTCGGCTACCTGTTCGATTTCGAGTGGATCCAGAAGAACATCCTGTACGGCCAGTATGTCCGGACCACCTCGAACTTCCCCAACTCCGACTTCGGGGCGAAGGGTCTGCCGACGCCGGCCGAGCTGGAGTTGCTGGAACCCTTCCGGGGCAAGATCCCCGACGCCGTCTTCACCAAGGCCTATGAGCCGCCGAAGACCGACGGCAACGGCAACAACCGCGCGAACCTGCGCGAGGCGACGCGCCTGTTCAAGGAGGCCGGCTGGGAGCTGAGGAACGGCCGGCTGACCAACGCGAAGACCGGCGAGGTCATGAGCATCGAGTTCCTCGACGGCTCCGGCGGGCTGGCGCGCGTGATCCAGCCCTACGTCGAGTCGCTGCGCAAGGTCGGCATCGACGCCTCCTACCGCATTGTGGACACCGCGCAGTACGAGTCGCGGACTGACGATTTCGATTTCGACGTGGTGGTGGCGAATTTCAACTTCTTCACCCCGCCGGGGACGGAGCTGCGCAGCTATTTCGGCTCGGCGGCGGCGGACGTGAAGGGGTCGGCCAACTACGCCGGAATCAAGGAGCCGGCGGCGGATGCCATGATCGAACGGGCGCTGGCGGCCAAGGACCTGGCGTCGGTGCAGGCGGCGACGCGGGCGCTGGACCGCGTGCTGCTGTGGGGATTCTACATGGTCCCGCACTACTACAACCCGGAAAGCTGGATCGCCTACAAGACCACGCTCGCCTTCCCCGAGAAGACGCCGAAATACGATCTGGACTTCCGCAACACCGGCTATCCGGCCGCGTGGTGGGAGAAGCGCGGTTGAGTCCCCTCTCCCGCCGGGGGCGGGAGAGGGGATCATTGGCACCCTCCGCCTTGATTGTGCCATGGGTCGCCCCCTACCTTACCGGGACCGCGGCTTTCCAGACCGCACAGGGAACTTTGGCCAGGGGAACAGAGGGGCGCATGACGAAAAAGGCGATGATGCTCGCGGCCGTGTTTGGTCTGTCCCTGTTGGCCGGGCCCGTCGCGGCGCAGGAGAAGGGCAGTCACGCCATCGCGCTGCACGGGGCGCCGAAATACGGGCCGGACTTCAAGCATTTCGACTACGTCAACCCCGACGCGCCCAAGGGCGGCGAGGTGAAGCTGGCGACCTACGGCGGCTTCGACAACCTGAACCCCTTCATCCTGCGCGGCCAGACCGCCGCCGGGGCCGGGATGGTGTTCGAAACGCTGACCACCGGCAGCGGCGACGAGTTCATCACCGAATACGGCCTGCTGGCCGAGAGCATCGCCGTGGCCGACGACCGCAGCTGGGTGTCCTTCACGCTGCGCCCGCAGGCGCGCTTCCACGACGGCAAGCCGGTGACCGTCGAGGACGTGCTGTGGAGCTTCGAGACCCTGCGCGACAAGGGCCACCCGGTCTACCGCACCTACTACGCCGACGTGGCCAAGGCGGAGAAGACCGGCGAGCGCACCGTCAAATTCAGCTTCAGCAACACCAGCAACCCGGAACTGCCGGTCATCATGGGCCAGCTGCCGGTGCTGCCGAAGCACGCCTTCGCAACGCGCGACTTCGCCGCCACGACGCTGGAGCCGCTGATCGGCAGCGGCCCCTACGAGGTGGCGGACGTGCAGCCGGGCCGCTCCATCGCCTACAGGCGCGTGGCCGACTGGTGGGGCAAGGATCTGCCGATCAACCGGGGGCGCTACAACTTCGACCGCATCCGCTACGACTATTACCGCGACCTGGACGTGGCGTTCGAGGCGTTCAAGGCCGGTTCAGTCGATTTCCGGCTGGAGCATTCGTCCAAGAACTGGGTCACCGGCTACGACACGCCCGCCGTGCGCGACGGGCACATCGTGAAAGAGGAGATCAAGCACCAGGACCCGCAGGGGCTCCAGGCCTTCGTCTTCAACACCCGCCGCCCGGTCTTCCAGGACCGGAAGGTGCGCGAGGCGCTGAATTACCTGTTCGATTACGAATGGACGCGGGCGAACCTGTCCTACGGCCTGTTCCAGCGCTCCAAAAGCTTCTTCTCCAACTCCGAACTGGCGGCGGAGGGGCTGCCCTCCCCGGCCGAGCTGAAGGTGCTGGAGCCCTATCGCGGCAAGGTGCCGGATGAGGTCTTCACCAAGCCCTTCGAACCGCCGAAAACCGACGGCAGCGGCAACATCCGCCAGAACCTGCGCACCGCGCTCGGCCTGCTGAAGGAGGCAGGGTGGGAGCTGAAGGGCAACAAGCTGGTCAACGCGAAGACCGGCGAGCCGATGCGCTTCGAATTCCTGCTGGTCCAGGCGGACATGGAGCGGATCGTCCAGCCCTACCTGCGCAACCTGGAGCGCGCGGGCATCGAGGCGTCCATCCGCGTGGTGGACACGGCGCAGTACCAGAACCGCACCGACAATTTCGACTATGACATCGTCATCCAGCGCCTGCCGCAGTCGCTGTCGCCCGGCAACGAGCAGCGCGACTTCTGGCAGTCGGCCAAGGCCGACCAGCCGGGCAGCCGCAACATGGCCGGCATCAAGGACCCGGTGGTGGACGAACTGGTCGAGAAGCTGATCCAGGCCCCCGACCGCGAGACGCTGGTGGCGACGACGCGGGCGCTGGACCGCGTGCTGCTGTGGGGCTGGTACGTCGTCCCGCACTGGCACGACACCGTGCGGCGCGTGGCCTATTGGAACCGTTTCTCCCACCCGGCGGTTGCGCCCAAGTACGGGCTGGCCTTCGCCGACACCTGGTGGGTCGATCCGGAGAAGAACGCGAAGCTCGCCTCGACCGCACGCCGCACCGGACCCTAAGGAGCACGAACCCGCGCGATGCTGGCCTACATCATCCGCCGTCTGCTGCTGATCATCCCGACGCTGTTCGGGATCATGGTCATCAACTTCCTGATCGTGCAGATCGCCCCCGGCGGACCGATCGAGCAGATGATCGCCCGCGTCCAGGGCACGGCCGTGGAGGCCACCGCCCGCATCGGCGGCACGGCCGGCGGCGACAGCGGCGGGGCCGGCGCCCAGCAGCAGGCGGCGCAGGACGCCGGCAGCCGCTATCGCGGCGCGCAGGGCCTGGATCCGGAGTTCATCAAGCAGCTGGAGCGCGAGTTCGGCTTCGACAAGCCGCTGCACGAGCGCTTCATCCACATGATGTCGAACTATCTCGTGTTCGACTTCGGCAAGAGCTACTTCCGCGACCAGCGCGTCGTCGATCTGGTAATCGAGAAGATGCCGGTGTCGATCTCGCTGGGGCTGTGGACGACGCTGATCGTCTATCTGGTCTCCATACCCCTGGGCATCGCCAAGGCGGTGCGCGACGGGCAGCCCTTTGACGTCTGGACATCGGGCATCGTGATCGTCGGCTACGCGATCCCCAGCTTCCTGTTCGCCGTGCTGCTGATCGTCGTCTTCGCCGGCGGGCGCTATCTGGACTGGTTCCCCTTGCGCGGGCTGGTGTCCGACAACTGGTCGGAACTGCCGTGGTGGCGCCAGGTGCTGGATTACTTCTGGCACATGGTTCTGCCGGTCATGTCCATGGTGATCGGCGGCTTCGCCGGCCTGACCATGCTGACCAAGAACTCTTTCCTGGAGGAGATCAACAAGCAGTACGTCATCACCGCGCGGGCCAAGGGGCTGGCGGAGCGGCGGGTGCTGTACGGGCACATCTTCCGCAACGCCATGCTGATCGTCATCGCCGGCTTCCCCGGCGCCTTCATCGGCATTCTGTTCACCGGCGCCTTGCTGATCGAGGTGATCTTCTCGCTGGACGGGCTGGGGCTGCTGGGCTTCGAGGCGGCGATCAACCGCGACTATCCGGTGATGTTCGGGACGCTGTATTTCTTCACGCTGCTGGGCCTGATCATGAACCTGATCGGCGACATCACCTACGTCGCCGTGGACCCCCGCATCGACTTCGAAGCGCGGAGGGTGTGATGGCCGCATCGCCTCTGGCACCGCGTTTCATGGGATTCCGCGTCACCCCGCTGACGCGGCGGCGACTGGCGAACTTCCGCGCCAACCGGCGGGGCTTCTGGTCCTTCTGGATCTTCCTGGTGCTGTTCACGCTGTCGCTGTTCGCGGAGTTCATCGCCAACGACAAGCCGCTGCTGGTCGAATACAACAACGAGTTCTATTGGCCGGTTTTCCAGACCTACCCGGAGACCACCTTCGGCGGCGAGTTCGAGACGGCGACCGACTACCGCGACCCCTATGTCCGCGACCTGATCAACGAGAAGGGCTGGGCCATCTGGCCGCCGATCCCCTACAGCTACCGCACCATCAACTACAACCTGCCGGTTCCCGCCCCCGCCCCGCCGTCCGCCGAGAACTGGCTGGGCACCGACGACCAGGGGCGCGACGTGGCGGCGCGGCTGATCTACGGCTTCCGCATCTCGGTCCTGTTCGGGCTGGTGCTGACGCTGTTCTCGTCGGTCGTCGGCATCATGGCGGGCGCGGTCCAAGGGTACTTCGGCGGGCTGACCGACCTGCTGTTCCAGCGATTCATCGAGATTTGGTCGGGCCTGCCCACCCTGTTCCTGCTGATCATCCTGTCCAGCGTGGTGACGCCGAACTTCTGGTGGCTGCTGGGCCTGCTGCTGCTGTTTTCCTGGACCTCGCTGGTCGGCGTGGTGCGGGCGGAGTTCCTGCGGGCGCGCAACTTCGACTATGTGCGCGCGGCCCGCGCGCTGGGCGCCACGGACGCGACGATCATGGTCCGGCACGTGCTGCCCAACGCGATGGTCGCGACGCTGACCTTCCTGCCCTTCATCCTGAACGGCTCCATCACCACGCTGACCGCGCTGGACTTCCTGGGCTTCGGCCTGCCGCCGGGATCGCCCTCGCTGGGCGAGCTGCTGGCGCAGGGCAAGGCGAACCTCCAGGCACCGTGGCTGGGCCTGACCGCCTTCTTCGTGCTGGCGATCATGCTGAGCCTGCTGATCTTCATCGGCGAGGCGGTGCGCGACGCCTTCGATCCGCGCAAGACCATCAGCCAGCTGTCCACCGCCACCGCGACCGCCAACGAGGCGGCGGCGGTGGTGGAGAAGCGGAAGGCGGCGGAATGAACACCCTCAAGAAGGCAGAACCGCCCATGACCACCCAGCCTCCCCTCACCGACCTCCTCCAGGTCCGCAACCTGCATGTGGAGTTCCGCTCCGCCGGCGGGACGATGCACGCGGTCAAGGGCGTGTCGTTCGACATCGCCAAGGGCGAGACGGTCGCGCTGGTCGGCGAGTCCGGGTCGGGCAAGTCGGTCACGGCGCTGTCGATCCTGCAACTGCTGCCCTACCCCATGGCGCACCACCCCAAGGGCTCCATCCGCTTCCGCGACACGGAGTTGGTGGGGGCGGAGGAGAAGGTGCTGCGCGACGTGCGCGGCAACCGCATCGCTATGATCTTTCAGGAGCCGATGACCTCGCTGAACCCGCTCCACAGCATCGAGCGGCAGATTAACGAGACGCTGTTCCTGCACAAGGGCCTGACCCGCGCCGCCGCGCGCAAGCGCACGCTGGAACTGCTGCGGCTGGTCGGCCTGCCGAGCCCGGAAAAGCGGCTGGGCGCCTTTCCCCATGAACTGTCGGGCGGCCAGCGCCAGCGCGTGATGATCGCCATGGCGCTGGCCAACGAACCGGATCTGCTGATCGCCGACGAGCCGACGACCGCGCTGGACGTGACCATCCAGGCGCAGATTCTGGAGCTGCTGAAGGACCTTCAGCGCCGCTTCGGCATGGCCCTGCTGCTCATCACCCACGACCTGGGCGTGGTGCGCAAGATGGCCGACCGGGTCTGCGTCATGAACCAGGGCGAGATCGTCGAGCAGGCCAACGTCGCCGACATCTTCATCCGCCCGCAGCACCCCTACACCCAGAAGCTTCTGGCCGCCGAGCCCAAGGGCAACCCGCTGACCCCGCCGGAGAACGCGGCGGAGGTGATGGCCGCCGACAGCCTGAAGGTCTATTTCCCGATCAAGAAGGGCCTGCTGCGCCGGACCGTCGATTACGTCCGCGCGGTGGACGGCGTGTCGGTGGACGTGCGCCGGGGCCACACGGTCGGCGTGGTCGGCGAGTCCGGGTCCGGCAAGACGACGCTGGGCCTCGCGCTGCTGCGGCTGCACGCCAGCGAGGGGGCGATCCGCTTCGACGGAAAGAACATCCAGGGCTTGCAGGCGGC
>JAEZID010000065.1 GCA_023416195.1 Pseudomonadota bacterium
CACCGGGGCGGCGCCCGGCCGGGCGAGCCACAGCTCGGGACCGGCCGCATCCTGCGTCGCTTCCGGCGCGCCGGTGAAGCGGCGGCTGCCCAGGCGGATTTCGCCCTCGGCCGTATCGAGCGCAAGGCCGGCGCCGGGAATCTCGCACACGCCGGTGGCGACCGCCGCACCCGGAACGGCGCGGGCCAGGGCGCGCGCCAGCGGGTGGCGGCTGGCGGCGGCCAGCGAGGCGGCGAGGCGCAGGTCGTCGTCGGCCACGCCGGACAGCTGGGGGACGGGGCGCCCCTCGGTCAGCGTGCCGGTCTTGTCGAAAACCACCGTGTCGATGCCGGCGAATCGTTCCAGCGCCGTGGCGGTCTTCAGCAGGATGCCCTGCCGCATCAGCCGGCCGCTGGCGATCACCTGCACCACCGGCACGGCCAGCGCCAGCGCGCAGGGGCAGGTGATGATCAGCACGGCGACCGCGTTCATCAGCGCGACCTGCCAGGGCGCGTCCATCAGGAACAGCCAGCCGAGGAAGGTGCTGAGCGCCGCCACATGCACGACCGGGGCGTAATGGCGCGACACCCGGTCGGCGATGGCGACGTATTTGGCCCGGCCCTGCTCCGACACCTCCATCAGCCGGACGATCTCGGCCAGGAGGGTCCCCTCCCCCACCGCCGTGACGGTCAGGCGCAGGGGCGAGGTCAGGTTCAGCATGCCGGCGAAGACCTGATCGCCGGGGCGGACGGTGCCGGGCACGGTCTCGCCGGTGATCAGGCCGGTGTCCACGTCGGACACGCCGTCGGACACGCGGCCGTCCACCGGAATGCGCTCGCCCACCGCGATCAGGACGGTGGCGCCGGGGGCGACCCGCTCGGGCGGGACGATGGCGCTGCGCCCGTCCGGGTTCAGCACGGTGACCGAGGTCGCGTGCAGGCCCAACAGCTGTTCGGCGGCGGACCGCGCGCGCCCGCGCGCCCGCTGGTCGAGGTAGCGGCCGATCAGCAGGAAGAACAGCAGCATCATCGCGCCGTCGAAATAGGCGTGCGGGCCGCTGTTGATGGTCTCGAACAGGCTCATGCCCGTGGCGAGGCAGACGCCGATGGTGATCGGCACGTCCATGTTGGTGCGCCCGCGCCGCAACGCCTGGAACGCCGACCGCGCGAAGGGCCGCACGGCGTAGGCGATGGCCGGCATGCAGATCAGCGCCGACAGCCAGTGCATCAGGTCACGCGTGGCCGAGCCCATGCCGGTGGCATGGCCGGCCCAGACCGACACCGACAGCAGCATGACGTTGGAGGCGCCGAAGCCGGCGACGGCCAGCGCCCGCAGAAGCTCCTTCTCCGTCTTCTGCTGGTCGCTGCCCAGCCGGTCGGGATCGTAGGGGACGGCGCGGTAGCCGATGCGCGCGACCGTGTCCACGACGGTGTTGGCGTCGGTCTCGTCCATCCGCCACGTCACGGTCAGGCGCCGCGTGGTCATGTTGAGCCGCGCGTGCGTCACCCCCGGCTGCCGCCCCAGCGCCGTTTCGATCAGCCAGACGCAGGCCGCGCATTGCAGCCCGTCCACCATCAGGTGCAGGGTCGCCGTGCCGTCCGCCGCCGGCTTGGCGTGCGGGGCGTAGTCGATGGCCGGGGTGTCGCCGTCCGGCCGCAGGGGGCGGGCGGACGGATCGACGCTACGGCGTTCGTAATAGCGTTCCAGCCCGAGGCCGCGCACGAGATCGTACGCCGCCGCACAGCCGGTGCAGCAGAAGGGACCGGTGCCGTCGGAGGCCGTGGTGCCGGTGCCCTCCGCGTGCTCCTGCCCGCAGTGGAGGCAAACGGTCATGACATCAGACCCCGGTTACTTGACCCAGATGCGCTTTTCGTCCTGGTAGTCGCCGGTCGCATGCTCGATCTGCACGCGGAGGTCCCACTGGCCGGGAAGCGCCAGCTCCACCGGCGCGCCGTAGCGGCCCTCGCCCAGATACGGCAGGTCCATGGCCACGTCGTTGCCCTGGCTGGTCGGACGGATGAAGGTCACCGTCACCGTCGCCCCCTGGAGCAGGTTGCCGTACTTGTCGTGCAGGGTCAGCGCGACGAGGCCCTTCAGCGGGTCGGTGGAGGTGAATTCGGTCTCCACCTTCCAGCCGCGCTCCGCCTGGGCGCGGGCGCCGGCGATGTCCTCGTTGTACTTGATGCCCTTGATGAAGTGCCCTTCGGTCTGCAAGCCGGTCCAGGTCGAAAAGGCGAAGTGCATCATCACGGCGTTGACCGCGACGACCACGCCGAAGAAGGCGACGAACAGCCAGGGAATGTACCAGCCGGGCTGGCGGCCATTCCGGGTGGTCTGCGTGCGGCGGTTCCCGGCGTCGGTGGACATCGTCATCGTCTCGTGGACCTTTACAACAGAGGGTGATGTGCGTTCGGTCAGTTGACCGGCCCCATGAAGACCGACTCGTAAGTCGCCGTCTCACCATTGGCCGAGGTTAGCCTAAAGGTAAGGGGCTGACTGGCGCCTTGCAAACCGGAGCGGGGCGCTGTCACGAAAATTCTGTAGGTGGCGACCGTGTCCGGCGGCGCGGACAGGCTCTGCTCGGTGGCCTGGACCTCCTGCCCTTCGCCGGCGACGGCGATGGCGGTCCCGGCCAGACCGGCGACGGTCAGCGTGTAGTCGCGCGGGTCGCGGGTCATGTTGGAGATCTTGAAGGTGTAGGCGTTGCGCACCGACCCGTCGGACAGCGCCACGAACAGCGGCGCGCGGTCGCGCAGCACGCTGATGTCAAGACCCGGCTTCAGCGCCAGCCCGACCGCGATGGCGCCGCCGATGACCAGCATCAGCAGCGAATAGATCAGCGTGCGCGGGCGGAACAGGCGGTAGGGCGCCGGCTTCCCGGTGGTGGCGATGGCGACCTGGTTGGTCTGGGTGTCGAACTTGATCAGGCCGGCGGGACGGCCAACCTTCGTCATGATCTCGTCGCAGGCGTCCACACACAGGCCGCAGCCGATGCACTGCATCTGAAGGCCGTCGCGGATGTCGATGCCGACCGGGCAGACCTGCACGCAGTTGAAGCAGTCGATGCAGTCGCCCAGCCCCTCGGCCTTGCGCTCGTCCCAGCTCTGCGACTTGCGGACCGGACCGCGCCCCTCGCCGCGCCAGTCCTGATAGGTGACGATCAGGCTGTCCTCGTCGATCATCGCCGACTGGAAGCGCGGCCACGGGCACATGTAGGTGCACACCTGCTCGCGTGCGAAGCCGGCCAGCAGATAGGTGGTGGCGGTGAACAGGCCGATGAAGCCGAGCGCGGTCGAGGACGCCTCGAAGCGGACCATGTCGCCCAGCAGGGTCGGCGCGTCGGTGAAGTAGAAGATCCAGGCGCCGCCGGTGGCCGCCGCGATCAGCAGCCAGATCAGGTTTTTCAGCGCCTTGCGGCCGAGTTTCCGCGCGGTCCATTTGCCTTGGTCGAGGCGGATGCGCTCGCTCCGGTCGCCTTCCACCAGCCGTTCGACCCAGACGTACAGGTCGGTCCAGACCGTCTGCGGGCAGGCGTAGCCGCACCAGACACGGCCGGCCAGCGATGTGGCGAGGAACAGGCCCAGCGCCGCCAGGATCAGCGCGCCGGTCAGGTAGTAGATCTGCTGCGGCCACAGCTCGATGAAGAACAGGTAGAAGCGCCGGCCGGCGATGTCGAGCAGCACCGCCTGATCCGGCGCGTCCGGCCCCCGGTCCCAGCGGATCCAGGGCAGCGCGTAGTAGATCGCCAGCAGCACGACCAGCGCCGTCCATTTCAGCCGGCGGAAGGTGCCGTGGACGGCCTTCGGGTAGACCTTGTCGTGCTTCAGATACATCGACCGCGATGCGCGCCGCGGAGCCTTCTGCGGCCCGGAGGGCGAAGGCGGCGGTTCCGGCGTTTCCAGATGGGGCGGCGGGACATCGGTGGTCGTGGTCATGACCTTGCCTTCTTCTGACCTTGCCTTCTGGCCTCGCCCGTCATCGGGCCTTCACTGCCCCCGCGCGTTCCCGGCGGCGGCCGAGCCGACATGGTGCGGTGGCGTTTCGGGGACTATGGCGTCACATCGCCGCAGGGGCATTGCGCTGGATCAATGGACGGACGGCTCCGAGGACGGATGGCGGATCGCGCCGGGCAAAAGGAAGCCTTGAGCAAATGGAAGTCTGGGGCAAAAAGAAAGTGCCGGGGAGTCGCCTCCCCGGCACTTCGAAGTCCTGCCGGCCGAAACCGGCACCTTGGCTTTGGCTTACTTGCCGCCGCCCAGGTTGTGGACGTAGACGGCCAGCGACTTGACCGTGGCGTCGTCCAGGCGCTTGGCCCAGGCGGGCATCACGCCGGCGCGGCCGTTCGTGATGGTCTCCACGAGACTGGCCTTGTCGCCGCCGTACAGCCAGTTGGCCGTGACGAGCGGCGGAGCGCCGACGTCGATGCCGGCCGCGACCGAACCCTGAGCCTGGTCGCCGTGGCAGGCAACGCAGTTCTCCTCGTACACGGCCTTACCCTTTTCGGCGGCGGCCGCGTCGGTGGAGCGCTTGTTCAGCGACAGGACATACTCGGCGACCTGACCGATCTGCTCACGGTTCAGGATGCCGTCCTTGCCGAAGGCGGTCATGCCCATGCCGACCGTTCCGCGGGTGTCCGGATCGTCCGACCGGATGCCGTGCTGGATCGTCTTGTAGATGTCGGCGGTGGTGCCGCCCCAGATCCACACGTCGTCGGCCAGCGTCGGGAAGCCCTTGGCCCCCTGGTCGCCGGCGCCGTGGCACGCGGCGCAGTTCTCGTTGAAGTACGAACGGCCGCCGGCCATCGCGAAGGCAAGGAGGTCCTTGTTCTTCTGGATGTCCTCGACGGACGTGGCCGCGATGGCGGTCAGGTACTTCTCCTGGGCCTTCTTGCCCTCGGCGATCTTCAGCACGACTTCCTCGCGCTGCGAATAGCCGAGCAGGCCCTTCGTGTAGCTCTTGCCCAGCGGCCAAGCCGGGTAGAACACGTAGTAGACGAGTGCCCACGCGATGCAGACGTAGAAGATGTACAGCCACCACTTGGGCAGGGGGTTGTTCAGCTCCCGCAGGCCGTCCCACTCGTGGCCGGTGGTCTCGACGCCGGAAAGGGCGTCCTTTTCCTTATGTGCCATGGCCTAAAACTCCTGACCATCTTCCTTGAGCGGGATCCGGGACGCGTCCTCGAACTTGCCGCGATTGCCGGGCCACATGGCATACACGAGGATGCCGGAGAACAGCAGGGCGAGCCAGACGGTCCAGAAGGACCGCAGGGCAACAGTGATCGAATCCAAGTCCACGGATCCCTCCCGGTTACTGCTGGAGCTGCTTCGGCGACTGGTACTTGGTGAAGTCCACCATGGTGCCCAGCACCTGCAGGTAGGCCACAAGGGCGTCCATTTCGGTGACGGTCTTGTTGCCCGTGAAGTTCGCCACGACGGCCTTCGGGTAGCGCTTGGCGAGACCGGCCGTGTCGGCGTCCGGGTTCTTCTGCGCTTCGAGGTCGGCCTTGGCGTTGGCGATCTGCTCGTCCGTGTAGGGGACGCCGACGATCTTCAGGGTCTTCATGTGATCCTGAATGTCGGCGTACTTCAGCGGACGATCCTTCATCCAGGAGTAGCCCGGCATGATCGACTCCGGCACCACGGCGCGCGGATCGACCAGGTGGGCGACGTGCCAGTCGTTGGAGTACTTGCCGCCGACGCGGGCAAGGTCCGGACCGGTGCGCTTGGAACCCCACTGGAAGGGATGGTCGTACATGCTTTCCGCGGCCAGCGAGTAGTGACCGTAACGCTCCACCTCATCGCGGAACGGACGGATCTGCATGCTGTGGCAGTTGTAGCAGCCTTCGCGGATGTAGATGTTCTGGCCAGCCAGTTCGAGCGGCGAATAGGGACGAACCCCATCCACCTTCTCGATCGTCGACTCGATCGTGAACAGGGGGACGATCTGGACCAAGCCACCGATCGCCACCGTGATCAGGATCAGCACGATGAGCAGAAGCGTGTTCCGCTCGATCGTGTCGTGGCTAAAGCCCTTTTTTTCCTCAGCCATTTTCTCAGATCCTCCGGGCGTTAGGCCGCACCGACCGCCGCCTTGTGCGGGGCGGTGGCATAGGGCTTCTCGATGCGGACGTCACCCTTGGCCGTGCGCCACAGGTTGTAGACCATGATCAGGGCGCCGAGGACGAACAGGACGCCGCCCATCGCACGGATCACGTAGAAGGGATGCATGGCGGCCACCGTCTCGACGAACGAGTACTGGAGGAAGCCGAGGTTGTCGTAGGCGCGCCACATCAGGCCCTGCATGATGCCCGACACCCACATGGCGGTGATGTAGAGCACGATGCCGATGGTGGCGGTCCAGA
>JAEZID010000068.1 GCA_023416195.1 Pseudomonadota bacterium
AGACGCGGCGGCCCTTCTTGCCCATGATGATGGCGGTGCCGGTGTCCTGGCACATCGGCAGGGTGCCGGCGGCGGCGATGTTGGCGTTCTTCAGCAGGTCCAGCGCCACGAACTTGTCGTTCGGCGAGGCATCCGGATCGTCCAGGATCGCGCGGATCTGGCCCAGGTGGCCAGGACGCAGCAGGTGGTTGATGTCCTTGAAGGCTTCCTCGGCCAGCAGACGCAGGCCTTCCGGCTCCACCTTCAGGACCTGCTCGCCGTCGAACTCGACGACCGAGACATAATCGGAGGTGAGCTTGCGGTAGGGCGTGTCGTCCTTCGCCAGCGGGAAGAGGGTCGAGTAACCGCGGGCGAGGCTGGTATCGTCGGGCATGGGGAGGCTTCCTTCCTGGACGGTCGTTGGGTCCCCGACCCCAGGCGCCGCGCGCAAGGCGCGCAAAAGGGGCAGGACCGCGCTCGGGCACCGTTATACACCCCTGAAGGCGCCGCACAATGGGAAGAGAGCGCTGGCGGGAACGGAGCCCCGGCGGAAGGAAAGCGGCCGCGGCACAAAGCAAAACCGGCCCCGCGCGCTGGCGTGGGGCCGGTTTTCCTTTAGAAGCGCTTCACTCGTCGTCGTCGGACGCCTTGTCGCCGCCCAGCGCCTTCAGCAGGTCGAAGGTGCGCTTGCGCACGGCCGGGTCGTCGATGCGGTAGTAGGCGCGGACCAGCTCCAGCGTCTCGCGCCGCGCCATCGACTCGAACTCCTCGGTCTCCGACGGCGGCAGGTCGGGGGACGGGGTGCTGATCTGCTCGGGCGAGGGCATGTCGTCGAAGAAGTAGCTGACCGGGACACCCAGAACCTGCGACAGATTGAACAGGCGGCTGGCGCTGATGCGGTTCGAGCCGCGCTCGTACTTCTGCAACTGCTGGAAGGTGATGCCGACCGCCTCGCCCAGCTTCTCCTGGCTCAGACCCAGCAGAGTCCGGCGCAGACGCAGCCTCGCCCCGACATGGATGTCGATGGGATTGGGGCCCTCGCCACGGCGCGACAAGGTGTGGGCGGGGGCGAGCTTGCTCTTCGTCGAACTCATAATAGGGACCTCAGTATGGAGGTGGCGGGGGGCGCCGGGGAAATTGGTTAGGTCAGAAAGTAAATTCTATGCAACTATTCGTGAGCATCAACACTTAGATGCGCAGTTGAGGGCCTCCGGCTCACGAAAGACACGATGTTGCGGTTCGCCGGAAACGCAATTTCGCGTAGAGCCCCGGAATGTGCCATCTGATGATTAAGGCGAGCCATTGTATTCCCGAAAGTGTCGCGGTGGCCAGCGCACCGTGCCCCATCATGTAGCGCCGAATCTCCGCCTGCTCCGAACGGCCGCGCGCCGCGTCCTGTTGCGACCGCCCGCCGGGGGCGAAAACGCACACGGGGAAGTCGAGCCGCGCCGCCGCGCCGCGCTTCAGCACCTCCAGCGTGAAGGCGTAATCGGCCGCCAGAGTGTAGCGCAGGTCGAATCGCACCTCCGCGACATCCAGCCGCCGGTAGACCATGGCCTGATGGTGCGTGAACATGCCGAACGCCGCCAGACGGTGCGAGCGCGCCGGCTTCGCCACGACCCGCCCATCGGACAACCGTTCCAGCGAGTCTCCATAGAGCAGGCCGGCGTGCGGCGCCCGCGCGATGGCCTCCGCGATGCGCCCGGCGGCGTCCGCTCCGGCCAGCGTGTCGCCCGCGTTCAGGAACAGGACGTGGCTGGCCGTCACCGCCTCCAATGCCACATTCATCGCGTCGTACAATCCCCGGTCGGGGGCGGACCGCCACCATGTGAACTCTGCGGCATGGGCGGCCAGCCACTCGGCGGTGCCATCGGCTGACGCCCCGTCCACCACGATCCAGTCGAAGTCCCGCCAGCGCTGCGCCCGCAGGCTGGCGCGGGTGGCGAGCAGGCCGGGCAGGTCGTCGCGGACCACGGTCACGATGGCGAGCCGCCCCGTCATCGCGAAATCACCGACACCGACGCCGCCGTGATGGCGAGCTGGCTGAGGATGCCGCCGATGTTCTTGGAGAATTCCAGGAAGTCGAACGGCTTCGGGTCGCGCGGAACGACGATGATCGACCCCGGCGGGATAGTGCTGACCGTGTGGTTCCAGGAGGAGAGCGACAGCGGCTGCGACCGTCCGTCCGGCATGACGACGAAGATGCGGCCCGTGTCGGCGGCGCGCGTCGGCCCGCCGGCCTCGCGCAGATAGTCTTCCGCCGGCTTGCCGCTGACGAACGGGACCGACGCCGGGTGCATCACCTCGCCGGCCACCGCGACGGTCAACGGGCGCTTGGGGATCACGATGCGGTCGTCCGCCTCCAGCAGAATGTCCCGGTCGGGGTGCGCGCGCAGTTGGGTCGGATCGGCCTCCACCACGATGCGGCCCAGCGGCTCGACTCCGCGCAGCTGCGTGGCGACGCTGCGGGCCAGCGCGACGTTCTCCGCCTTGACCGGCTCGCCCTTGTCCACCTCCAGGGCCATCCAGCGCTCCATTTCGCGGGCTTCCTGGGCGAAACGCTCCTTCTCGCGGCGACGCTCGCTCTCGCGGGTGAAGACGGCGCCGTAGGGATAGGCTTCCTCGGTCAGGCCGCCGGCCCGGTCGATCAGCGAGGACAGGGTCTCGCCGCGCCCCACGTCGTAGCTGCCGGGACGGCGCACCGCGCCGGCGATGGTGACGGCGCGCGCCTCCAGCGCCTGCGGCGCCGGGTTGACGCGGATCGCGTCGCCGGGTCCGGCCATCGCCCGCCCCGTGGCCCGCCCCATGCCGACCGAGGCCAGATCGACGCGCCGCCGCGCGCCGGTGAAGGCGGTCAGCTCGACCGCCGTGGGGTCGGCGGTGCTGGACAGCCCGCCCGCCGCCGCGATCAGCGCGTCCAGCGGCGTGGCGTCGGCCACCGGATAGGCACCCGGCTCGCGCACCGCGCCGCGCACCTGCACGATGCGTTCGTTCAGCAGAGCCGCCACGGCGGGATCGACCGGCCCATCGTCCAGCGATGTGTGAACCGGTGTCCCGGTGTCCTCCGTGTGATGGCGCGGGTCGCGTGCCGCCTTCGCCACCAGCGCCCGCACCTGCGCCGCCGAGAACAGATGCACCCGATCCCCATCGGACAGCGCGCGGTTGGCCCGTCCGCCCGCGACCTCCTGCGGCGAAAAGGCGATCAGCGCCCGGTTCAGGGAGCGCCGGTCAAACCGCTCGACCACTCCCAGCAGGGGATACACGTCGCGCTTCAGCCCGTCGCCGCCGGTCAGCGCGTCGCGCAAAGTCGCCCCGCCGCCCAGCAGGCGCGTGCCGGGCCGCCGCACATGGCCCAGCAGCTCGTAGCGCGGCCGGTTGGATTCCTGAATCGCGCCGACCGCGGCCTCCTCGCCGCGCGACGCGCCGCCATAGGCGGGCCAGTTGGGATCGCCAACGCCGGCCCTCGGGTAGAAGCCCGGCCGGGCCACGCCGCCCAGCTTCAGCGTCGAACGCTCCAGCGCGAAGACCAGCAGGTCGGGCACCGAATCGAACAGGGGCGGGCAGGGGATGCGGCTGCCGGTCAGCTCCGCCGCCGCGTGCACCTGCGGGCCGCTCGCCAGCAGGCCGTCCGGCTGCGCGGCCAGCGCGCGGGCCAGCACGATCAGCCCCTGGCAGGCGTCCGGCGGCGCGTCCTTCATCCCGCGCAGCAGATCCAGCACCGGCTCCGAGGTCAGGAAATCCACGTCATCCGCGCCCAGCACGTAGAGCGTGTCGCCCTCGGCCAGCGCCCGCTTGTCGCGGCCCTTCAGCACCGCCGCCAGATCGACCGCCGTCAGCGTCCGCGCCCGTGTCGCCGGGTCGGTGGAGGCCAGCACGGCGAAGGGCAGATACGGGTCCGGCCGCAGGTCGGCCTTGCCGACCAGCGCGTCGAGCGTGCGGACCTTGGTCAGGGCGCGCGGGCCGGGGCGCAGCACATGGCCGTCCAGCCGCACCTCGTCCCGGCGATCCTCCCGCATCGGGGCGAGCACCAGCAGGTCGCCGTCGCCGATGACGCGGGCGTGCTGGTTGGCGACCTCCTCCGTCACCTCCT
>JAEZID010000129.1 GCA_023416195.1 Pseudomonadota bacterium
AGTTTCCTTCCGTCCGCTATGTCCGGCTGCCGCACAACGCCGGGCTGATCCACGCCCGGAACTTCGGCTTCGTGAACACGGACGGGGACTTCATCCTGTCGGTGGACGACGATTCCTGGTTCGAGGATGCCGACGGGCTGGCGCGGACCGTCGCGTATCTGGAGGCGCACGCCGACGTGGCGGCGGTGGCCTGCAACATCGCGACGCGCGACGGGCTGGTCTATTTCCCGGAGGGGGCCGCACCCTTCGATGTCCCCTGGTACGTCGGCTGCGGCCATCTGCTGCGGCGGCGCGCGGTGGCGGCGGTCGGGCTCTACATGCCGGAGCTGTACCGCCAGGGCGAGGAGAAGGACCGCTGTCTGCGGCTGCTGGGGGCGGGTTACCGGACGGTGGCCCTCCCGGACGTCATGGTCTTTCACGACAGGAGCGAGAAGGGCCGCAAGCCGGGGCTGGAGCGTTTCTACAACCACCGCAACGACCTGATCCGCGAGATCGCGCGCTGCCCGGCCGGTCTGCTGCC
The DNA here is from genome assembly GCA_023416195.1 of Pseudomonadota bacterium. Taxonomy (GTDB): domain Bacteria; phylum Pseudomonadota; class Alphaproteobacteria; order Azospirillales; family Azospirillaceae; genus Azospirillum. Next base: position 521 of record JAEZID010000129.1, read on the forward strand.
CTGGCGATTCGCGCGAAGCTGGATCGGCAACAGCTGGAAGAACCTGCGCCACGGGCCGAGGACGACGGATCTGAAGGTGCTGCTGGCCCTGCCGGAGATCGTGCGAATCGGGCTGAAGCACCGCCGGCCGGTGGGCGTGGAGGCTTACCGGCACTGGCTGCGTCTGGCGGACACGGCGGCGCCGGGGAAGGAAAACAACCACAAAGACACAAAGAACACGAAGAGTTTCACAAAGCCGTCCGGCATCACACGCGGCGTGCGGTAGGGCCGGCGCCCCCTTTGTGAATGTCTTTGTGTCTTCGTGTCTTGGTGGTGAATCCCTCGACAAAATGAGAGTCGCGGGACGGCCTCAGGCCGTCTCCCGCGTCCAGTGATGGCCGAGCGCCGAGCGGAGCTTGTTCAGGCGGCGGGGCAGCTTGCGGAGCTGGTTCAGGACGGCGGGCTGGCGCGGGTTGATCGGCTCGCGCATCAGTTCGGGGGCCATGCGGCGGACGAGATCGGCGTGGTGGCGGCTGGCGCGGCGGACCTCCACCGGCAGGCTCAGCGCGACCGCCATGAAGTCTTGGCAATTGCCGACCTGGAACAGCTGCCGCCCGGTCAGGTCCACGCCCTGGTCGATGGCCGACAACCAGCCGGCGACCCGCTGCTCCAGATAGAAGCGGTCGCGCAGGTCCATGGTCAGGTCCGGCGCCACCTCCGGCGTGCGGGCCACCCAGTCCAGCCACTCCTTCAGGGCGTCGTAGTGGGACAGCGGGTTGTACAGCTCGCCCCGGAAGGCGCCGAAGAGGCGCGCGGCGGTGTCCTCGTCGGACGGCTCCAGGCCCGGCGGGATCTGGCTCCAGTAGAAGCAGCGCGCCACCTCGAACACGCCGCCGTGCAGGACGATGCTGTCCGCCGGCACCTGATCCCAGGCGCCGTTGGCGTAAAATTCCCCGTCCAGCGCCGCGCTGTGGCCGCCGGTGTGGCGGGCGTGGTCGCGGACGCGGGTGCGGTCGATGGGGCCGGCCTCGATCATGCGGTGCTCCACCCCGGCCAGCAGGGCGAGCTTGGGCGGCAGCTTGCGGTCGGCCGGGGTCAGGTCCGGATGGTCGAAGGTGAAGGTGGAGAAGGACACCTCCGCCCTGCGCGCCGCCGCCAGCAGCAGGCGCGTGTCGTAGCCGGCGGTCAGCTGGAGCAGCAACGGGCGCCCGGTGGCCCGGTGCAGCCCGCGAATCGCCGAGACCAGGATGCCCTCCATCCGCTCCAGCGCCAGTTCGTAATCGAATCCGGGCAGCAGCGGCGGGAATGGGCGGCGGAAGGTCAGGAAGCCCTCCTCCCCCGGCCGGCGGGTGGGATCCAGCACCTGGGTCGGCAGCAGGCGCCGCACACCCTTCAGGCCGGAACCGGGCAGCGGGTACCAGTCGAGCCCCGCCTCGTGCATCAGCCGGCGGCGGAACCGCGCCTTGTCGCCCAGCAGGCCGGCCATCACCCCGGCGCTGGAGGCCAGCACGAGTTCGCCGTCCACATCGCCGTAGAAGCAGCCGAGCGTGCCGCCCGCGTCCAGATGCACCGCGCGGTTGTTCAGCAGAAGCCACCGCCCGGCCCAGGACCGGTAGGTGTCGGCGATCGTCTCCGCGCGCGATTCGGCCAGCGCGTCGGCGGGATCGGGGCGCGCGGGGTCGGTCTGCACGGCGATGCCCAGCAGATGCCACACCGTGCCGTCGGCGCCCAGAACCCGCTGCACCGGCAGCTCGGGGCAATGGATCAGGTGGAAACCGCCGATGTCGCGCATCACCCAATCCGACGGCCAGTCGGCTGTCCAATCCGGCCGAAGCGTATGGCCCTGCCTGATCACGATGAACTGCCGCCGGTGCAGCATGCCTTTTCCCCCGGTCCCTTCGCGGTGCGTGCGGGGTAAACGCGGGCTGCGCGCGAGGGGCCGAAGCCCTCTCCCTTTGCGCCCGTTCGCAATACCGACGGGGAATGGTCAGCGCGCGGTTGACTCGGCGCCAACGGATCTCTATACAGCGGGGCTCATTTTTTGCCCTGAGATCGAGGAGTAAGGTGCCGTGAAACGCACGTACCAGCCCAGCAAAATCGTGCGCAAGCGCCGGCATGGCTTCCGCGCCCGCATGGCGACCGTCGGTGGCCGCAAGGTGATCGCGCGCCGCCGCGCCAAGGGCCGCAGTGTCCTGAGCGCCTAAACCGCGATGCCGGCGCCGGACCGCCTGGTCGGGCGCCTGAAGCGGCGGCCGGAGTTCTTGGCCGTGGCCGGTACACGGCGCAAGCACGTTGCTCCCGGCCTGATCCTACAGGTGCGCCGACACGACGAACGGCAGCGGCCCGCCCCCGGCGAGCCGCCGATTCGTCTTGGCCTGACGGCGAGCCGCAAGGTCGGAAACGCGGTGGTGCGCAATCGCGCCC
>JAEZID010000178.1 GCA_023416195.1 Pseudomonadota bacterium
GAAGACAAGATGCGGACTCCGGAGGCCGAGCACGATTTGCAGCGCGCCGCCGGGATCGCCCGCGAGCGGCCCGCCTGCCTGCTCTGCTTTGAAGCATCACCGCACGTCTGCCATCGCCTGCGCGTCGCCGAGGCGCTTCACGACCGCTTCGGCTTCACGGTCGAGCATCTGTCCGCCACCGAGGCGTCCTTTTAGGATCATTCCCGATGCAGTCCCGCTGGTCCCACTTCGACGCGCTGTCCGCCCGCGAGCTGTATGCTTTGCTCCACCTGCGCAGCAGCGTTCTGGTGGTCGAGCAGGCCTCGCCCTACCCCGACCTCGACGGCAAGGATTTGGACGCGCATCACCTGATCCTGTTCGCCGAGGACGATCCGACGCCGGTCGGTGTCGCCCGCGCGCTCGGCCCCGATCCGGAGACGGGGACGGTGTCCTTCGGCCGCCTCGCCGTCGCGCCGGCGTGGCGCGGCAAGGCGCTGGGGCGGCGGCTGGTGTCGGAATCGCTGGACTTCCTCGCCCGCGAATGGCCAACCCACGATGTGGTGATCGGCGCGCAGCTCTATCTGGAAGCCTTCTACGGCAGCTTCGGCTTCCGCCGTGTCAGCGACGTCTACGACGACGTCGGCATCGACCACATCGACATGCGGCTGGCGCGCTGATCCCCTACCCCACCACCATCTTCCGCAAGGTCTCCAGCCGGTCGGCCTCCCCCGCCGGCTTGTCCCAGCGGATGCGGTGGACGCGCGGGAAGCGCATGGCGAGCCCGCTCTTGTGCCGGTTCGACGGGTGGACGCTGTCGAAGGCGACCTCCAGCACCAGCCCCGGCTCGACCTCCCGCACCGGGCCGTATTTGCGGATGGTGCGGTTGCGCACCCAGCGGTCGAGTTCCACCAGCTCCGCGTCGGTGAAGCCGAAATAGGCCTTGCCGACCGGCACCAACTCGTCGCCGCGCCAGACGCCGAAGGTGAAATCGGAATAGTAGCTGGACCGCTTGCCGTGCCCGCGCTGCGCGTACATCAGCACGGTGTCGAGCGTCAGCGCCCCGCGCTTCCACTTGAACCAGGGGCCTTTCGGCCGCCCGGCGGTGTAGGCGCTGTCGCGGCGCTTCAGCATCAGCCCTTCGATGCCGTTCTCCCGCGCGCCCTCGCGGAGCACCTTCAGCGGCTCCCACCCGTCGAAGGGAACCAGCGGCGACAGGTCCATGCGCCGTGGCCGCACCGTCTCGCACCATCGCTCCAGCCGGGCGCGCCGCTCCAGGAAGGGCAGGCCGCGCAGATCCTCATCGCCGTCGAACAGGATGTCGTAGAGGCGCACCCAGGCCGGAAACTCCTGGATCATCTTCGCGGTCACCGTCTTGCGGTTCAGCCGCTGTTGCAGGTCGTTGAAGGGCGCCACGACGCCGTCGCGCGCGACCAGCAACTCCCCGTCCAGCACCGCGTCGAAACTCATATGATCGGCGATGTCGGGGAAGGCAGCGGACAGCTCGTCGCCGGTGCGGCTGTAGATGCGCCGCTCCCCGCCCTTGGCGGCCAGTTGCACGCGGATGCCGTCCCATTTCCATTCGGCGGCGTAGTCGGACGGGTCCAGCCCCGCCATGTCCTCCTCGTCCAGCGGGTGCGACAGCATCAGCGGGCGGAAGCCCGCGCCGTGCCCGGCGGCGGGGCGCTCCGCCCGGCCCTCCAGCCAGGCGAACAGATCCACATAGGGCGGTGTCAGCCCGTGCCAGCATTCCTCCAGCGCGCCGACCTCGACCCTGCCCCACTCGGCCAGCGCCGTCTTGGCGAGCCGCGCCGACACGCCCACCCGCAGGCTTCCGGTGATCAGCTTCAGCAGGGCGAACCGCCCGGACGCGTCCAGCGTGTCGAGCCAGCCCTCCACCAATTCCATCACTTGGGACCGCTTGGCGGCGCGCAACGTGTCCACGACCTCGCTCAGCGACGGTGGCAGGCTGTTGGCGCGGTCATGCCGCTCCGGCCAGATTAGCGCCACCGTCTCCGCCAGATCGCCCACATAATCATAGGACAGCGCGAAGAGTTCGGGATCGACGCGCGCCGCGACCAGTTGCCGGACCGCCGCGGGCTTGGCCTCGTGGAAGACCAACGTTTCCGTCAAGGCGGCCAGCGCCCATCCCCGGTCCGGATCGGGCGTGGTGGCGAAGAAGTCGGCCAGCAGCCGGATCTTCCCGTTGCGCGACGGCATGAAAACCAGCGCGTCAATGAGGTCGGCGAAGCGGTTCATCCCGCCTCCTCCTCCTCGAATCCGACCAAGGCCAAGGCGCGCGCCCGGATGCCGCGCTGGGTCGCGTGGTGGACCAGCGCCTCCTCCCGCCCGTGGGTCACCCAGACCTCCGGCGCGCCGACGTCCTCCAGCGTTTGGGTCAGCTCGTCCCAGTCCGCATGGTCGGAGATGACCAGGGGCAGTTCCACGCCGCGCTGCCGTGCCCTCTGGCGCACGCGCATCCAGCCGGACGCCATCGCCACCACCGGATCGGCCAGCCGCCGCGCCCAGCGGTCGGCCACCGCTCGCGGCGGGGCCAGCACCAGCGCGCCCTTCAGTTCCTCCTTCGCCGCGACCGTCGCTGGCCGCAACTCGCCCAACTCCACCCCGAACCCCCGATAAAGGGTGCAGATCGGCTCCAGTGTGCCGTGCAGGAAAATGGGCCGGTCATAGCCCGCCGCCCGAAGCAGCGTGATGACCCGCTGGCATTTCCCCAGTGCATAGACGCCGACCACATGGCTGCGCTCCGGGAAAATCGCCATGGAGTGCAGCAACTTGTTCACCTCGCCGAGGTCCGGCGGGTGGCGGAACACCGGCAGGCCGAAGGTCGCCTCGGTGATGAAGACATCGCACGGCACCGGCTCGAACGGCGCGCAGGTGCAATCGAAGCGCCGCTTGTAGTCGCCGGACACCACGACGCGGCTGCCCGCGTGTTCCAGCACCACCTGCGCGCTGCCCAGCACATGCCCGGCCGACACCAGCCGCACCGTCACCTCGCCGATGCGGATCGCCTCACCATAGTCCAGCGGCTGCAACGCCCCGCCGGCTCCCTCGCCCAGGCGCTGCCGCATGATGGCGAGCGTCCCCGGCGTGGCAAGCACATGTCCGTGCCCCGGTCGCGCATGGTCGGAATGGCCGTGGGTGATGACCGCGCGCCCCACCGGGCGCAACGGGTCCACGTAGAAGCCCCCGGGCTCCACATAGAGTCCCTCGGGGCACACTTTGATCCAGCGTTCGGGCGGCGCGTGTTTGGCTGGCGGGGCGGCGGGCATTCCCCCAATATAGGCCGATCGTTCAAAAGGACAAAATTCCGAAGCGACGGGAGGAACGACCATGCACCCCACCCTTCTGCCGACGCCGGAGGTCGCCGAGGCGCTGAACGACGGCCACCCGGTGGTGGCGCTGGAATCCACCGTCATTTCCCACGGCATGCCCTACCCGAAGAACCTGGAGACGGCGCGCGGCCTGGAAGCCCTGATCCGGGCCGAAGGCGCCGTGCCCGCCACCATCGCGGTTCTGGACGGACGCATCCGCGTCGGGCTGGACGACACGGCCCTGGAACGCCTTGCCTCCGGCGGCGCTGACGTGATGAAGCTCAGCCGGCGCGATCTGCCGGTGGCGCTGGCGACCGGCGCGGTGGGCGCCACCACCGTCGCCGCGACCATGATCGGCGCTGGCCTTGCCGGCATCCGGGTCTTCGCCACGGGCGGGCTCGGTGGGGTTCATCGCGGCGCCGAAACCAGTTTCGACGTGTCCGCCGATCTGGACGAGCTGGCTCGCACCAGCGTGTGCGTGGTCTGCGCCGGGGCCAAGTCGATCCTCGACCTGCCCAAGACGCTGGAGGTGCTGGAGACGCGCGGCGTGCCGGTGCTGGGCTTCGGCACGGAGGAGTTTCCGGCATTCTACAGCCGCAAGTCTGGTCTGCCCGTCTCCCATCGCTGTGACAACGTAACGGAAGTCGCGCGCATCCTCCGCGCCAAATGGGACCTTGGGCTGGAGGGGGGCGTGGTCCTCGCCAACCCGATCCCGGAGGCCGACGCGCTCGACGCCGCCGCGATGGAAGGCTGCATCGCCGAGGCGCTGGCCGACGCGGAGGCCAAGGGAATCAAGGGGAAAGCGCTCACGCCCTTCCTGCTGGCGGCGCTGGAGCGCATCACGGCGGGGCGCAGCCTGACCGCCAACATGGCGCTGATCCGCAACAACGCCGTCGTCGCGGCGCGTCTCGCGGCGGCACTCAAGGCTCCATCCGGACGGATGGCCTAGAACTTTGTGCAGAAGTGGTAAGCCCTCTGCGACCATCGGACTTAAGACCCCGTTAACTCCCGTGAGGCGAATCTGGGGCCGTCATATAGCGGAGGTCTTTATGCGTGCGCCCAGCTCGTCGAATCTGGTTTCCCGGATGATCGCCATGGCTGCCCAGCCCGACGAAGCCATCGGTGAAGCCGACACCCGCCCCGCCGCGCGGGTCAAACGGATCGTCTGGGCTTCCCAAGCCGCCAAACTGCGCAGTTCGCTGCCGTCGCGCCTTGTCCATGAGATCGAGTGCGCGGTGACCGCCGACCTCGACAGCATGGAGCTGCCGGAAATCTTCTTCACCTCGGTCGAGTTCGCCGGCCGTGTCGTCACCTGCGACCTGGACGCCGAGGGCACCGCCTCCATCTTCGGCCTGATCGAAGCCACCGAGTATGACGAACTGGTCGAAGAGGCCGGCGACGAGGCCCTGTTCGGCGTCGATTGGGACGGCGTCTACGTCACGCCCGCGCGCACGCGACATTGAGCCATTCCTCCTGCTGGGACGGGTCCGGGGCTTCACGCGGCCCCGGCTTCGTCAGCAGGAGAACGGCTTGGGGCACCATCAAGCGCGACGAGGGACGCGGCGTCGCGACGTCCAGCTGACGCCGGATCAGGATAGCCCGTGCCGGTTGGCGGGGTACCATTCGGCGTCCAGGATGCGGTGGAGCGAATAGGGACATTCCACCGGAAGTTCCGCGTCCGTGACCCCATCCTGTTCCAGGCTGAACGCCACCAGGGCGCGGGCGTCTTCCCACGCGGCGCTTGCCATTTCGGCCAGAGACGGCTTCAGGCTCGGGTTCTGTTTGATCTTCTTCTGTGCCCGGCGGCGATGCTCCAGCACCGACAGAGCCCAGCCTCGGCGCGGCTCACGGGCCGGTGAATATTCCAGCGTCAACAGGTGTTCGATCACCCGCATCAAGGCGCTTTCAACAGCATCCCACTGATTGCGTCCCAAATCCTCGACCTCCTCGGCCAGATTCGTGAAGTCGAGGTCGAGATTCACCCGCGCGTCCGCCGCGTGGCGCAGCTTGGCTGCCTGCACCTGGGTCCAGGCGTAGTAGTCTTTCTCGTAAAGCGGATCGTCGCGGTCCATGGAAGTCCCTCCGCTCCACCAGTTGGCGCACCATCCTACACGGCGATGCGCCAACCGTCTCCCATCACCCCAACACGCGGGCCAGGATCACATCGAGCTTCTTGAGAAGCTCCGGGTCGCGCTTGTCCGGCGCGGTCATCAGGGCGTTGTCCAGCGCGGTGTGACAACCCTCGGCGCACAGGCCGTCGCGCACCGCCAGCTTCGGGGCCAGTTGCTTGACCAGCGAGCGGGCCTTGTCGGCGTTGGCCATCACCACCTTGATGACGGCGTCCACGGTGACGTGGTCGTGGTCCGGGTGCCAGCAGTCGAAGTCGGTCACCATCGCCACGGTCGCGTAACACATCTCCGCCTCGCGGGCGAGCTTGGCCTCGGGCATGTTGGTCATGCCGATCACGTCGCAGCCCCAGCTGCGGTACAGCTCGGACTCGGCCTTGGTCGAGAACTGCGGGCCTTCCATGACCATGTAGGTGCCGCGCCGCTGATGCGGGATCCTCAGCTCGACCAGAGCCTCCTCAATGAGGTCGCCGAGACGGCCGCAGACCGGATGGCCAAGCGAGACGTGCGCCACCATGCCGGTGCCGAAGAAGGTCTTCTCGCGGGCGAAGGTGCGGTCGATGAACTGGTCGATCACCACGAAGGTGCCCGGCGGCAGATGCTCCTTCAGCGAGCCGACCGCCGACACCGACAGGATCTCCGTCACGCCCAGCGCCTTCAGCGCGTATATGTTGGCGCGGAAGTTCAGCTCCGACGGCGGAATGCGGTGACCGCGGCCGTGGCGCGGCAGGAAGACCAGTTTCTGGCCGTTCAGCTCGCCGGTCAGCAGCTCGTCCGACGGGTCGCCGAAGGGGGTTTCCACCTTCACCCAGCGCTTGTTCTCCAGCCCGTCGATGTCGTAGACGCCGCTGCCACCGATCACGCCGAGCACCGGCGCGGTCCCGGTTTCCGCCATGGTCCAAAGCCTCCGATTGAATGGAGGGCGCAGTATTCCGGCTCAGGCCCGCAAAGGCAACGCTCACCTACATGGTCCGGATCAGCACGACCAGAAGGGTCAGGTAGACCGCCGCCTTGGCCGCCGTGACCAGCCGGGCGGAGCCCCAGACCGGCACGCCCCTCCGCCGCAGCAGCGGCACCAGCGCCATGCCCGCCGCGAAGCCGCCGAGATGCGCCCCCCACGCCACGTCGGCCAGCCCGGTTTCCGGGGCCGGCGGCATCAGCGTCATCAGAACGTTGAAGGCCAGAAAGCCGCCGACCACCACGGAGGCCGGCACCCTCGGCCCCGGCGACATGCCCAGAACGGCCTGCGGGTGCAGCAGCAGATAGGCGCCCATCACCCCGCAGATCGCCCCGCTCGCCCCGACCAGAGGCGCCATGCGGTCGGCGGCCAGCGCCCCTTCGACCAGCGCCCCCGCCACCGCGCACAGCACGAAGAAGGCCAGGTAGCGCAGGCTTCCCATCGCCCGCTCCACCGCGTCGCCGAAGGCCCAGAGCGCCAGCATGTTGCTGAGCAGATGCCCGGCGTCGCCGTGGATCAGCACATGCCCGAACAGCCCGCGCCACAGGTCCCAGGTCGGTAGCGGCCCGGCCAGCTCCACCGTTCCGAAGAAATAGGCCGGCACGAAGGCGAAAGGCTCCGGCGGCAGCGCCAGCACGAAGGCCAGCGTGCAGACCGCAATGATCGCCCGGTTCACATAGGCGTACTGCTGCGCCACGCCTTTTTTCCTTTCGCCGCCTTCTCCCGATATGGTGGCGCTCCAGCCGATCGCCAGCCCGACACCGCCAGCCCAATGCCCCCGCCCTACCCCGGTCGGCCGCATTGGTGGCGGAGCCGCCGGGTGGCACAGTTTCCCGTCACCAAGAATCAACGAACAGGGGAACCGCCATGACCATCGGCCTGGACGTGGAGCGCCGTGGGCGCGTGATGATGCTGACCATGAACGACCCCGCCACCCGCAACGCGCTGAGCGGCGAGATGATGGCGCGGGGCCGCGAGGCGCTGGACGAGGCCATCCACGACGAGGGTGTCGGCGCCATCGTCCTGACCGGGGCGGACGGGGCCTTCAGCTCCGGCGGGCATCTGACGCGGCTGTACGACCACGCCCACAAGTCCCGTTCGGAGAACCGCGACTCCATCGAGCGGTTTCACGGCTGGGTCCGCATCATGCGCGAATGCCCCAAGCCCATCGTCGCGGCGGTCGAGGGCCCGGCGGCGGGGGCCGGCTTCTCGCTGGCGCTGGCCTGCGACCTGATCGTCGCGGCGGAGGACGCCCGCTTCCTGACCGCCTATGTCCGGGTCGGCCTGAACGCGGACGGAGGCGCGTCGGCCTCGCTCGCCCGCACGCTGCCGCCGCAGCTCTACGCCGAACTGATGCTGGACGGCGGACCGGTGGAGCCGCGACGCCTGCACGGCTTCGGCGTGGTCAACCGTGTCGTGGCGCGCGGGCAGGCCTTGCCGGAAGCGCTGGCCTGGGCCGCCACGCTGGCCGATGGCCCCACGGCCGCGATGGGCCGCGCCAAGCGCCTGATGGAACTGGCCTACGGCAACTTCGCCACCCAGCTCGCCCGCGAGAGCGACCTGTTCGTCGAAGCCCTCCACCACGCCGAGGCCAAGGAAGGCATCGACGCCTTCTTCGAAAAGCGTGCACCGACGTTCCACCGGCGTTGAGGAATGCGGCGGCACGCCCGCTGTGCGTCGTCGGGCCCGCCGACCGTTCCCGGTCCGACCGAAAGCCGCGCTCAGGCGGCGACGACCCAGTCGGCGGAAAACTGCTCTCCGCGAACGCCGGCCAGCGTGACGTCATCGCTGTCCGAAAAGGCGAGCACCGCCTCGCCGGCGGCGTTGGCGGTGACCGTGTAGGCCCGACCGGCGGCCACGCCGATGCGGTCGCCTTCGGCGGCGTTGAAGTCGGTGATCCGGTCTCTGCCGCCGCCGATGATGAAGACGAACAGGTCGGCGCCCTCTCCCCCGGTCAGCGTATCGTTGCCGGCGTCGCCCGACAGGCGGTCGTTACCGAGGTCGCCGTACAGCCGATCCGCCCCGGCGCCACCATACAGGCTGTCGTCGCCGAGCCCGCCGAACAGCTGGTCACCGCCCGCGTTGCCGAACAGCAGGTCGTTGCCGGCGTTGCCGAACAGGACGTCGGCACCGGCCCCGCCGGACAGGGCGTCGCCGTCGCCACCGCCGATCACCTTGTCGTCGCCATCGTCGCCCACGACCACGTCGGCGCCAAGGTCACCGCTCAGCAGGTCGTTGTCGCGCCCGCCGAACAGCACGTCGTCACCGGCACCCCCATACAGCTGGTCGGCGCCGGCGTTGCCGAACAGCACGTCGTTGCCGGCGTTGCCGAACGCCAGATCGGAACCGGCGGCCCCGTAAATCGTGTCGTCACCGCCGCCACCCATGAGGGTATCGTTGCCGCCCTGCCCGGTCACGACATCGGCCGCGTCCGTGCCGGTGGCCCGCATCCCCGCATCGGCGGGAGGCGTCGGCATCGGAGGCAGTGCCACCCCGCCGAACAGGCCGGCCTTGATGGCGTCGTACTTGCGGTAATCGACCTGCCAGCTGTCGTTCATGATGCCGCCGGTGTCGCCCGAGCCGGGGCTCCAGGCCCAGTAGGTCCAGCTGGCGCCCTGGTCGCCGGG